>JAYEPG010000226.1:0-21043 GCA_034723795.1 Campylobacterota bacterium | reverse complement strand
TTGTTTTGTAATATTCGCAGAAGTTGAATATAAACATTTAAACTTTTTAATAAATGACCAATGAAGAGAATCTTTATCTACTACTCTAAAACTTAAACCATTTGAATATATAAATGTTGTATGTTTTGATTTTCTTAACATACTTTTTCGCTTCTTAGGTACTCTTACTTTTGTTTGTAAAGTTTTAAAACTATCTACTACTTGTAGTGTTTTTTGATTTGTGTCTCTTTGTTTTATACAAGATAGTTTTTTATCATTTGAAGATAAAAAACCAACTGTAGTATCTGTTTGAACTAAATATACTAGATTTTCGTTCACTACAGATTACTTTTTTATTGTAAAAATTCTTGAATAGATTTTGGTATTAATCCAGCTTTATTTTTCTGAGCTTCTATAGCTTCAACTGATGCTAAAGCACCAGCTACTGTTGTAACATAAGGAACATTCATTCTTAAAACTACTCTTCTGATTTGTGCACCATCATCTTTACTTGATTCTTTACCATCAGCAGTATTTATAGCCATAACAATCTCTTCGTTCATTAAGCTATCAGTAATATTTGGTCTACCTTCACTTACTTTTAGAACTTTATCACAATCAACACCAGCTTCACTTATAATTTTATATGTTCCACCAGTTGCTACAATTGTAAACCCTAATGATATAAGTTTTGAAGCAATATTAGAAGCAAACTCTTTATCTAAATCAGCAAGTGAAATAAATACTTTTCCACCATTTTGAGGAAGATGATTTTTTGCTGCACATTGTGCTTTTGCAAATGCAGTTCCAAAGTTACTACTAATACCCATAACTTCACCAGTTGATTTCATCTCAGGACCTAAAATCAAGTCTGCACCACCAAGCTTGTTAAATGGGAAAACTGCTTCTTTAACTGCAACGTGATCTTTTAACATTGGAAGTAATAAATTTGGAGTTTCAGGATTAGTAACATTAACAATTTTTTCATCTTTGTCATATACTTTTAATGCATCTCTTAAAGACTCTCCAAACATAACTCTAGTTGCTACTTTAGCCATTGGTATACCTGTAGCTTTTGCAACAAACGGTACAGTTCTAGATGCTCGTGGATTTACTTCGATTAAGTATATTTTTCCTTGATGAATAGCGTATTGTGTATTCATAAGACCAATAACACCAAGGTTTAAAGCCATTGTTTTTGTTTTTTCTTCAACCTCTTTAAGAATTTCAGGAGATAAAGATATTGGAGGTAAACTACAAGCTGAATCACCAGAGTGAATACCAGCTTCTTCAATATGCTGCATAATACCACCAATATAAACATCAGTACCATCAGTGATACAATCAACATCAAGTTCAACTGCTCTATCTAAAAATTTATCAACAAGAACTGGTGCATCATTTGATACAGAAACAGCTTCTGCCATATACTCTTTTAGTTCATCATCATTATAAACTATTTTCATACCTCTTCCACCAAGTACAAACGAAGGTCGTACAAGAACTGGATATGTAACTCTATTTGCAATCTCTAAAGCTTCTTCAAGTGTAACAGCAGTTCCATTTTCTGGTTGTAAAAGTCCAGCTTCTTCAACAAATGTTGAAAACTTTTCTCTATCTTCAGCTAAATCAATAACTTGGGCTGTAGTACCTATAATTTTACCACCCATCTCATGTATAGCATTTGCAAGTTTAAGTGGAGTTTGTCCACCAAAGTGTACTATAATACCATCTGGATTTTCTGTTTCTATTACTGATCTAACATGTTCAAAATCAATAGGCTCAAAATATAATATATCTGATGTATCATAATCAGTTGAAACTGTTTCAGGGTTACAGTTATGCATAATAGTTGTTACACCCATCTCGTTTAATGCAAATGCTGCATGACAACAACAATAATCAAACTCAATACCTTGACCAATTCTATTTGGACCACCACCAATAATTAAAACTTTTTTATTATCAGATGCAGAAGTTTCAACTTTGGGCAACTTAGTGATATTAGTTGTAGAATAAAGGTATGGAGTAAGTGCTTTAAACTCTGCCGCACAAGTATCAACTTCGTTGTACTCTAAAGTGATACCTAGTTTTTTTCTAGCATCATAAACTTCATTTTCTGATATACCAATAAGAGAAGCAATCATAGAATCACTAAAACCATAAGTTTTTGCTCTTCTTAACTCTACCTCATTCTCAAGGTATTTTGTACCAGCACCTTTTATAATAAGCTCTCTTTGGTAAATCTCTCTAAATTGAGATAAGAACCAAGGGTCAATTTTACAAATATCAAATATCTCATCATTTGTTAATCCCTGTCTCATACAGTCCATAACATATAAAATTCTATTTTCGTTTGGTCTTCTTGTCTCTTTTTTTGTTGTCTCTAAATCAGCATTCATACTATTAAAACCGTTAAGTCCAGTTTCAAGTGAACAAAGTGCTTTTTGCATAGACTCTTTAAACGTTCTACCCATAGCCATAACTTCACCAACAGATTTCATACCTGTTGAAAGTGTAGAATCTGCCATTGGGAATTTTTCAAATGTAAAACGAGGAATCTTAGTAACAACATAATCAATAACAGGCTCAAAAGATGCCGTCGTACCTGTAATATCATTTTCAATCTCATCAAGTGTAAATCCAACAGCAAGTAAAGTTGCTACTTTAGCAATAGGATAACCAGTAGCCTTAGAAGCCAATGCCGAACTTCTTGAAACTCTAGGATTCATCTCAATAACAATCATTCTTCCTGTATTTGGACATATAGAGAACTGTACATTAGATCCACCAGTATCAACACCAATCTCTCTTAAAATATCAAAAGAAGCATTTCTCATATTTTGATACTCTTTATCTGTAAGAGTTTGAGCAGGTGCAATAGTGATACTATCACCTGTATGTACACCCATTGGATCAACATTTTCAATAGCACATACGATGATACAGTTATCTTTTCTATCTCTAATAACTTCCATCTCGTACTCTTTCCAACCAAGCATAGATTCCATAATCTCTATCTCGTTAATTGGACTTGCACTAATTCCAGCTTGGGCTAATACTTTAAACTCTTCCATATTATAAGCAACGCCAGAACCTGCACCTGCAAGTGTAAAAGATGCTCTACTTATTACTGGAAAACCAATCTCTTTAGCCACTTTCATAGCTTCATCTACTGTGTAAGCATTATCACTTTTTGGTAAATCCATACCAATTTTTATCATTGCATCATTAAAAAGTTGTCTCTCTTCACCTTTTTTAATAGCATCAGGATGAGCACCAAGAAACTCAACACCTTCTAACATACCTTTATCATACATAGATGTAGCAACATTAAGTGCAGTTTGTCCACCCATAGTTGGTAATACGGCATCAATTTTTTCTATCTCAATAATTTTTGCTATCATCTCTTCAGTAATAGGCTCAATATAAGTTTTATCAGCAAACTCAGGGTCTGTCATAATAGTAGCTGGATTTGAATTGATAAGAACAACTCTATATCCTAACTCTTTTAAAGTTTTTGTAGCTTGAGTACCAGAATAATCAAACTCACAAGCTTGACCAATAACAATAGGTCCCGAACCTATTAGTAAAATCGATTTAATATCTTCTCTTTTTGGCATTAGTTATATTCCTCAATATTTTTAGTAAAATTTGATTATTATACATTAAAATTACTTAAAATTTGATTGAGTTAAAATGGTTTTTTATTGGGCACTTTAATAATAAATAAGATTAAAATTTCTATTTGAGTATTATAAATAAGTTATTGTAAACACCTATTTAAGAAAAATATGATAATATTATTTAATAAATTAAACAAGAATAGAGCAAAAACTAAATATGCAATTTTTATACCCAAACGTTTTTTTTGTAATGTTAATACCTTTAATTCTTTTAATAGTTTTAATTTTAACATCAAAAGATACTATGCAAAAACACTTTTCAAAATCAATTCTTGATAAACTTAGTGTTGGTGGTAAAAGTTTAAATAAAACTACTAGAAATGGATTGTTGTTTATCACATTATTACTCTTTATAGTTGCACTTTCAAGACCTGTTATAAATCAAAAAGAACAAGATATAAAACAATCTCTTATCCCCATAGTAATTGCACTTGATGTTTCAAAATCAATGATGGCAAATGATATATACCCAAATAGAATAGAGTTAGCTAAAAAGAAATTAAAAGAGATAATTAATATTTCAAAGAACTCTACTATTGGTGTCTTGTTGTTTGCTAAAAACTCTTTTATATTGTCTCCTGTGACTGAGGATTTTATATCATTAAACTATATTGTTGATAACCTTGATACAAATTTAGAGTTTTCAAATGGCTCAAATATCTTTGCAGTTTTGGAAGCCACATCACATATGTTATCAGACTTTAAAGTTAAAAATCTAATCATCTTAAGTGATGGAGGAAATGATAATGGCTATGAAGATGAGATAGAGTTTGCACTTGAAAATAAGATAGCTATATATAGTGTAGGGATAGCAACATCTCAAGGTGCTGCTATACCACAAAAAGATGGGTACCTTACAGATTCAAAAGGAAATATTGTTAACGTTAAGTTAAATGAATCTATTAAAAACCTTAGTTTAAAAACACAAGGTGGTTATATAGATTATACCTTAGATACAAGTGATATAGATGCAATAATAACTCAAATAAACAGCCAATCAAAAAAAGAGGAGCTAACAACAAAAAAGATTAAAACTTATACAGAACTTTTTTATTATCCTTTGGCTCTTGCTATTTTTGTACTGTTTTTAGCACTTAGTTCATTGCCAAAAATTAGAATTAAATCTAAGAGTGTGAATAGTTTAATTATTGTTGCGGTTGCTACTGTAGGTTTTATACCATCAAAAAGTACTGCATCATTTTTTGAATTTGAAAATATTAAAAATGCAACTAAATATTATGAAAACAATGAGTTTAAAGAAGCTAGTGATGAATATAGAAAATTATCCACAACTCCACAAAGTTTATATAATCTTGCTAATTCATTATATAAAGAGGAAAAATATAAAGAGGCTATAGATACATATAGTAAAATAGTTACTACAAATAAAGAGTTAGAAGCTAAGAAGTTACATAATATTGGTAATAGTTATGTAAAGTCAAATAACTTAGAAAAAGCAAAAGAGTTTTATGAAAAGTCTTTAAAAATAAAAGATGATAAACAAACAAAAGAGAATCTTGATATTGTAAATAAAGAGCTTGAAAAACAAAAAAAGCAAGAAGATAAAAAAAAGAATGACAAAGAGAATCAAAAACAAAAAGATGATAAAAAGAAAGAAAATCAAGAACAAGAGAAGAATAAAAAGAATAAACAAAAAGATAAAAATAGTGATGATAAAAAAAAGAAAGATGAAAAATCAAAAAATAAGAACAAAGATGGAAATCAAAAAAATGATAAAAAAGATAAAAACTCAAATAACACTCAAAAAGATAAACAAAATGAACAAATAAAAAAAGAGTCCATTTCAGATATGGAAGAGAAAAAATGGATGCAAAAACTAAATAAGCAAAAAACACCTGTGTATTTGCAAAAAGTAAAAACTAAAAATGAAAGTAATATTGATGAAAATCAACCTTGGTAAAATAAAATTATGAATATAAAAGAATTAAAAGATATTTTAGAAGAAAATTCAAAAAATTTAAATGAAGAGTTTAAAAGGCTATTTCATGGTCGTGGTGGTTTATATGAAAACTGGAAGTTTTTAACTATTGATTCAATTGATGATATTTTAAGTATCGCTTTTTATCAACCTATTGAAAAAGAGATAGAAGATGAACTAATATCTACAATAAAAGAGTTTATAAAAAACACAAGACACAACACTATAGTTTTACAAAGAAGATATATAAAAGGTACGTCAACTGAAATTTTAGATGGTGATTTAAAAGATGATTTATATGCTATTGAAAATGGAATAAAATTTAAACTAAATCTACTTTCAAATCAAAACAATGGTTATTTTCCTGATATGAAAAATGGAAGAATATTTGTAAAAGAAAATGCAAAAAATAAAAAAGTATTAAATCTATTTTCATATACTTGTGCATTTAGTTTATCTGCACTTCAAGGTGGTGCTTTAAGTGTATCAAATATTGATATGAGTAAAAGTGCCTTAACCACAGGGCGAGCAAATCATCATCTTAATAATATAGATACTTACAATGTAAAATTTTCACCATACAATATTCTTAAATCTTTTTCTAGAATAAGAAGAGATGGACCATATGATCTTATCATTATAGATCCACCAACATTACAAAAAGGTAGTTTTGAAGCTACTAAAGATTATAATAAAATCATAAAAAAACTTGAACAAATCGTAGCAAAAGATTGTATAGTGTTGGCTTGTTTAAACTCACCAGATTTAAACAGTCAATTTGTAATAGATATATTTAAAGAGTTTGCTGCCTCATTTGAATATATAAAAAGATTAGACAATTTAGATGAATTTCCTTGTATAGACGAGAACAGAAGTTTAAAGAATTTAGTATTTAAGAGAATTTAAGTTTTTCTAAATATACTTATACATATATTATATACACATAAGGTATCAATAATGACAATGATTTATGATAAAAACTCTAAAAAAAAAGCAACCAATCTAACTATAAATTCTGACCTTTTACAAAAGGCAAAAAAGCTTAAAATAAACATATCGAACTGTCTAGAAAAAAGTTTAGAACAACAAGTTATTAAAAAAGAAAGAGAAAAATGGGAAGAAAAAAATAAACAATCTCTAATACAATATAATAATAGAATTCAAAACAATGGTCTATTTAGTGATGGATTAAGAAGTTTTTAATGGCACAATTTGATGTATATAGAAATATAAATTCTAATAGTAATAACTCTATCACTTACTAGGAGTAAATATCAAATGAAATTTTATAAAATATTTTTACTATTATTAGTTCCATATATATTATCTGCTAAAGTTACTTTAACTGCACCTGATAGTTTTTTTAAAGGTGATAAAATAGTATTTAAAATCACTGCTAATGGTGCAGATGTTAAGTTTCCAAATATATCTGATATAGATGGAATTGCTGTTCAAAATGCTGGAACATCTAGTGCTATAACTATTGTAAATGGAGTAAGAAAACAAAAGCTTGTTAAATCTTTTGTAATAAGACCTGCTAAAGATATAACTATTCCATCATTTAATATATCTATAAATGGTAAAATTGAACAAACTAAACCAAAAACAATTAAGATGAAACTTGTAGAAAAAACTCTCTCTTCTATATATGATTTAGAGATTGCAGTTAATAAAAAAGAGGGTTATGTTGGTGAAGATATTTTATTTACATTAATTTTTAAATATAGAAAAGATACACAGTTAGTAGATCTAAATTTTTATAAACCAAACTTTGAAAACTTTTGGACAAAAGAGCTTCAATCAAAAGAACAAATTATTCAAGGAGATTATGTAGTTCATCAACTTAACTATCTTTTGTTTCCTCAAAAAGATGGAAAACTATCTATTGAACCACTTAGAATTGATGCAATAGTAAGTGAAAATACTACTCAAAACTATGGCTTTTTTAGTACAAACTCAACTAAAAGTATCCCTATTTATTCAAATAGATTAGATTTAGATATAAAACCTTTGCCTAAAGATATAAAACTTATAGGGGAGTTTGAAATATCTTCAACTATTGATAAAACGAATATAACTCAAGGTGAAGCAATATCTTATAAACTAAATATAAAAGGTAGGGGAAATCTTGATGATTTAGATGAGATAAAACTATCAATCCCAAATACAACTATATATGATAATCCATCAAAAAAAGAGTTTAATATAAAAGATGAACTTTATGGTGGAATATACAACAAAACTTACTCAATAGTAGCACAAAATGATTTTGAAATACCAGCAATAAGTTTAAAATACTTTGATAAAAAAACTCAAACTATAAAAACCATTAAAACTAAAAGTTATACTATAAAAGTAAAAGGTGCTGTTAAAAAAGCAGCTATTTTAGAGGTAGCAAAAACACAAAAAACTCTTGCAGCTTCACAAGCAGTTCAAAATAAAATAGTAGAAGATATAGTTAAAACTACAGATAATCAAAAGATTATATTTTTTATACTTGGTATGATTTTTGCATCAATTTTAATAAGTTTATACTTTATATTTAAAAATAAAAGAGTTAAAAAAGAGGAAACACCACTTAGTAAACAGATAAAAAAAGTAAATTCTTTAGATAAGTTATTAAAGTTGTTGGTTGTTTATATCAATATTGATGAACAATTAGATAAAATCATATATGATTTAGAAAATAAAAAAAGTAAAACAGAGCTTAAAAAAGTTAAAAAAGAAGTTTTAAATATAATAAAGGATAGAACATTAGAAATAAAATTTTAATACTATTTATTATTAATATTTTGCCTTTTACATATTTGATGTCCCAAGAACTTCAATGGGGTGGAAGTAGTAAAATTGGTATCACAAAAAAGAATATTGATTTGATTATTAAAGGGTATGTAAAAGAAAATTACCCATTAAAAGTAGAAAAGTATCACAACGATTTAAAAGTACAAAAAGAGGAAAAGCTAAAAAAGTTTTTAAACGTTGTATTTATATCTGGTGACTTAATGTGGCAAGACAATAAAGATAACAAAGATTTAAAAATGTCAAAACTTGAAGCTAAAATATATTGTAAAAAACTAAATCTTGCTACAAAAAAAGATTGGAGATTGCCAAAGTATGATGAGTTATTAACTCTGGTAAATTACTTTAGATATAAACCAGCTGTAATAGATGAAATAAATCATATAGTTGAAAATAGATACTGGACAGCAAGTGAAAACTCCAGTGATGTTGGTGCGACATGGTATGTGGATTTTAAATTTGGAGAGACAGGTTCAGCTCTACGATACTTAAAATACAATGTTAGGTGTGTAAGAGAGATATCAGAAATAGAGGGTGAGTTTTAATGAGATACTTATTTTACATCTTAATCTTTTCATCTATATTATTTTCAAGTAATTTTATAAAAAGTGAAAATATTGTTATTGATATTAAAAAAAATCTAATGTGGCAAGACAATCAAGAAAATGTTGAGTTTACAGAAAATTGGACTTTATCTAAAGAGTATTGTTCCGCTTTGACATTAAATGGATATACAGACTGGAAACTTCCATCAATAAAAGAGCTACAATCAATTGTAGATATAAGTAAAAAAAAGCCATCTATAAATTCTGAATTTAAATTTGTTGTACCGAGTAGTTATTGGTCAAAATCACAAGACTTAGTAAATAAAAACAATGCTTGGTATGTTGGGTTTAAAACTGGTGCTACTTTTAGAGATAGTAAAGATTATGACTGTTATATTAGATGTATACGTACAAGGTTTCAAAAATGATATATCTAAAAAATATAATTTTAAATAAAATTCTTATTTTGTGTTTTCCTATATTTTTATATGCGGTAAGCAATCCATACACAGAGTTAAAAATTGATGAAAAAGTAAATCTTTTAGTTAACTTTTTTTTAAATAAAGAGTTAAAAAATATCATACCAAAAGAACCTATAAAAGAATCTATAAAAGATGACTCACCAATAAATCCTATAAAATATGAACTCTATTTTAGTTATATCCAAAGATTAAAAGCGATTAATGATTCAAGAGCACAAGAACAAAAAGATATTGATGAAAAATATGCTGGTAAAATTGGTTTTTATAATGGAAAATTAAAAACATTGAAAAAATACTATAATAAAGAGGAAAATCTACACCCAATTTTACAAAATAGCTTTAACAAAGTATATAAAATACTTTATGGAAAACCAAAACTAAAAGATGTTAGTTTCGATCCATTAACAAAAAAAGTTACTGCAACTGTTTGGGTAGGTAGTATTTATGGTTATTTAAAATGGGATGAAAAAAAGATAACAATTGATATTCCTGAAGATATAAGAGATATATTTATAGAAGAAAATAGAATGTCAAAAATATTTTTAAATTATGATTTTACAAATAATATATTAAAACTTAAAAACCTTACAATACTTTATGATGAAAAACTATATAAAGCAAACTTTGTAAATAAAATCAATAAATCAATTAAACTTGTTATCAAGATAAATGATGATATATTCAGATTAGTAAAAATAGAGGATAAAAAATGATAAAATTAATTGGTGGAATGTTACTTTTAAGTAGTTTAGGATTTTCAAGTGAGTATTATGCAAAAATAGAGCCTATATCAACATACAATGTAAAATCGTCAGTTTCAGGTAAAGTGGTATATGTTAATAAAAATATTGAATCTACAAACATAACAAAAGATACAATTGTTAAAATCGATGCAAATATTAATAAAATAGATTTAAAACAATCAAAAATTAAACTATCAGGTTTAAAAGATATTTTAGCAATAGAAAAAAATACACTAAACAGTTTCAAAAAAGTATCTTCAAAATCAAGATTTGATAAAGATAACCAAAGAATAAAAATATTAAATGTTACATCTTCAATTAGTGATTTAGAGACAAAAGTAGCTACACTAAAAGATTTAATTTCAAACAAAACATTAAATGAGCAGAATAAATATATCTATAATATTGCAGTGGAGATTGGTGACTACGTAAATCCTGGAACACTATTATATACAGCTATGGATTTAACAAAAGGTAAACTAGAGATATATATACCTATATCTAATGCAAATGATATAAAAACAAAAACTATATATATAAATGGTAAAAAAACAGATTTAAAAATATCTAAACTTTATACAGTAGCAGATGCTAAACATATCTCATCATACAAATGTGAAATAACTATCCCAACACCAAAAGAGTTTTCACTTCTTACAAAAATAGAATTTAAATAAAGATATATAACCATTGACATATAGAGAACTATTTGCAAAACATAAAGTTGTACGGCAACTATCCGCCGTACAATTTATAGCATACTTTGGAGCATGGTTTTCAAATGTAGCGATATACTCTATGCTTATAGATTTTGGAAGCAGTGCTTTTTTAATAGCATCAGTTACTGCTATGCATCTTATTCCTGGGGTAATTTTATCGCCATTTAGTGGTAGTATTGTGGATAGAATCTCCGTAAAACCTTTGATGATAACCTTACTTACAATTGAACTTACTATGACCCTTTGTTTTTTATTTATAAATAATATAGATGATGTTTGGATGCTATTAATATTTTTATTTATTAGAATGGGTAGTGCATCTATGTTTTTTACTACAGAGATGTCTCTTTTACCAAAAATATTAAAAGGGGAAGCATTAGTAAAAGCAAATGAATTACACTCAATTATATGGTCGTTTACTTTTACAGCAGGTATGGCTCTTGGTGGGGTTATTGTAAATATATTTGGTGTTAAAGTATCATTTATAATAGATGGTATGTTTTTCCTAATAGCACTGGTTATATTAAGTCAAATTGATTTTAAAGTAAAAGAAGCAAAGATAGATGAGCATATATTTCAATCTATTAAAGATGGTATAAACTACTTAAAAAACAACAAACATCTATTTCATTATATGTT
Organism: Campylobacterota bacterium; assembly: GCA_034723795.1. Taxonomy (GTDB): domain Bacteria; phylum Campylobacterota; class Campylobacteria; order Campylobacterales; family Arcobacteraceae; genus JAIOSF01. The sequence goes on along the minus strand of JAYEPG010000226.1, from coordinate 9,512 downwards.
TTTACATGCCATTGTTGGACTAACTGCTTTTGATACATTAGTTACTTTACTTGCTGATTATAAATATAAATACGTTTTAGCTGTACCTTTAGCTATTGGTATTACAAACGGTATTAGAGCTTTTGCTCTTATGATAGGTCCATTGATTATTAGTAATTGGATTAATAAGCAGAGGCTTTTTTATCTTTTTATTATTCAAGGTATCACAATAATTATATGGGCTACTGTTCAAGACAATTTTTATTTTGCACTAGCAGGTATATTTTTAACAGGACTTGCAACTACAACTATATGGTCATATACATATGCAATGCTTCAAGAGAAAGTAGAACAACAATATTTAGGTAGAGTATTAGCTTATAATGAGATGTTATTTATGCTTACAAATGTAGCTACTACATTTTTTATTGGATTAATGGCAACTTTAGTAGGTCTGGATATAATTACAATAATTTTAGGAGTAGCATTTTTTGGTGTTGCTTATTATTATAGAATGATTTTTTTACAAAAGGATTAAAAATGGCAGAAGAATTAGGTATGGATGAAATTGAACAACGTGTTTTATTATTAGGATTATATAAAAAAGAGGATGATGAAACATTTAATGATATTTTATCAGTTATGGAACAAACAAGAGTTTTCACTAAAAAAGTTGGAAAAAAATATCTTAAAAACTTAAAAGAGTTAAACTATATCACAGATGATAGTTTTACAATGATAGGATTAGCAAAAGCCAAAGAGGTTGAACAAGAGTTTAAAATATAAGGGTTTATCTAATAAACTCTTATATCTTTTTGATTAACTCAAAATCATGAAATGAGAATATTTTGTTTTTTTCAATATCATAACTTTCTATATTGAAACTTACATCATCTCGTACTATAAATTTATTTAATTGTTCAATATTTAGTTCTATTTTTTCTTCACTTAAAATCAAAAAGTCATCACAATAAACTCTAAATACTTCATTTAGATTTAATATTTTTTGTAAATTTAATGATACATTTTCTAAGTAACTATTACCCTCTTCCCAACTATATTTTGTATTAATATTATTTAAGTTGTGAATAGAGATTAAATAGATATATTTATATTTTATATTATAACTATTTTTAATAAGCATAAGGTCAAAGTAGCTTGAGTTATAACACTTTGTAACTCTATCTTTATAAAAATATGAAAACCTCTCCTCTTCAAGTGCGGTTGTGGGTAGTTGAGTTATTGCTTCATCAAGTGTTATATTTGATAAAACAGCTAGTGCTGCATCTACAATCTTTTTTTGGAAATCTTTACCCTCTAAAGATTTTATCTCATCAAGTGCTTGGCTTACAGTTTTTTTAGTTTTATATATTCTACTTGTAGTCATAGCATCAAATACATCGCTTACTGCCATTATTTGTGATTCTATTAGTATCTGCTCACCTTTTAAACCATTTGGATAGCCACTACCATCAAATCTTTCATGATGTGCTTCTATATATGTCGCTAACTCTTCAAACATAGGTACTTTGTTTAAAATATCAACACCAAGTGCTACATGCTCTCGAATAAGTTTGTACTCAATATCATCTAAAGATCCAGGCTTTAGTAAAATAGTATCAGGAATAGAAATTTTTCCTATATCATGAAGTATCCCTGCTTGATATATATTTTCACAAGTTATATCATCAAGTTTCATATATTGAGCTATCATTTTAGAATAAGTTGCCACTCTTTGAGAGTGTCCACCTGTATATGTATCTCTATCTTCTATCATTTTTACTAACGCAAATAATATTTTTTGATAATTTTTTACTTTTTCCTCTTCAAGATGTTTTGCCTCAAGAGTTTTTTCTTCAACTATTGTTTCAAGATTTCTTTTATACTCTTCATTTTGCTTAAATTGTTTTATTTTGTATATTACTTTATAAAGTGTAGAGTTAAGTTGTTCATAATCAATTGGTTTTAAAATATAACCATCTATTCCAATTTAAATAGATGTTGTAAAGTTTTCAACATCTGAATAAGCTGATACTATTATAATATTTTGATGTTCATTTATCTCTTTAATTTTTATAGACATATCCAAACCATTTAACTTTGGCATTCTTATATCTGTAAGCACTATATCATATTTGTTTTTTTATAAAGTTCAAGACCCTCTTCACCATTTATAGCTATATCAATTTTTGTAAAAAAATTACCTAGATACCTCGTAACACTTTGTCTTAATCTATCTTCATCTTCAACATAAAGTATCGTAATATCTTTTGACAACTCTTTAAGTAAATGCAAATCAATCATAAAACTATCTATACCCCTATTTTCAAACTTTTAAACTCTTTTATAATAGAAAGTTCACGTTCAACTATATACTTTCCAAGTGTCTCTTCATCATTTTTAGGTAAATCAAACAACAGTACTAACTCATTTTCTTTATCATTTTCTATATATTTTAAAACTTTTGCTTTTGATGATATACGTTGTGTGAGTTCTGCTAAACTATTTAAAACTTTCATATGGGTAGTGAATCCCATTGTTAAATCTATATCATCATCCTCTTTTATAGTTAAGTCTGTTTTTTTGATTATTAATGATATAGAGTTTAAAGATACATCTTTAATAGTTGTTTCAATTTTTTTACCAGTATAATGCAATACAGTTTTAAAACTATCATCAACCTCTACACGAACCATTTTTCTAGTTTTAGGTGAAAATGTTAAAATGGTAGGTGAAGATAAGGTTATTTCTCTAGTAGTCGAATCAATAGAAAGTAAATTTAATTCAATAGGGTTATCAAATAGTGGTGTTTCAACAACTGTAAACTTTTCATACGATATACACTTAGTTTGAATATATGGAACATGTATAATTATATTTTTTTTATCCACCTCTACAACATGACCATCGTGTATAATAGGTACACCACGATAATGATTTATAAACTCAACTGGAGTGTGCTGTTTACTAATGATTTCAAATTTTTCAATCAAATCACTACGCTTATCAAGCTCATCTTTATCTAAAACTTCAGTTGTTTTTACTAATTCATTTGCTACTTTCAAAAGAGCATTTCCTAACAAAACTCTATCTATTGGTTTAGGGATAAAATCACAAACTCCTAAATGTATAGCATCCAATAAATTTGAAGTATCACAATGAGCAGATATTATTATGATTTTTATTTTAGGGTTTATTTTTTGCAATGATTTGATTAACTCAAAACCATCCATATTAGGCATAGTTGTATCTGTTAAGACTACATCAGGGATATATTGTTTGTATTTTTCTAACCCTTCCAATCCATCTTTTGCAGTATAAACTTTTTTAAAAAACTTTTCCAAATAACCAGACGTTTGCTTTAAAATTGCACTACTATCTTCAACATATAAGGCAGTAAGGTTTTGTGTAAGACTTTTTAGCTTAACTAAATCATTCATTTTAACTCCGAAATTTGTTTCATTATTAATATAATATCATTATAAGATAGAGGTTTTTTTATATAAATATCAGATAAGTTATCATCAAACTTTTGGGACCCCCTTGATGCTGTTATAAATACTACAAATATATCTTTTCTTATATTTTTAATCTCTTTTACCATAGATATACCATCCATCTTTGGCATTTTAATATCTGTGATTATTACATCAAAATTTTTCTTACTCGAATCTTCTTGCGTATTTTTAAATGTTTCAAGTCCATCTTCCCCATTTACACAAATGATAACATCATCAAAAAATTTACTTAAAAATAGTCCAGTTCCTTTATGTATCTCCTCTTCATCATCAACAAATAATACTTTAAAACCTTTTATTTTATCTCTTAAATTTACAGCATCACTCATACTATTTCTCCTCTAAACTAACTTCATATGGTAACTTTATTTTAAAACAAGCTCCACTACTACTATTTCCTACTTCTATTGTACCATTTAAATGCTTTTCTATAATTGTTTTTGACATATAAAGTCCAAGTACAGTTCCACTTTTTTCATATTTTGTAGAAAAGTACGGATTAAATATTTTATCTATTATATCTGATTTTATACCACCTGCGTTATCACATATACTTATTTCAACTAAGTTTTTAGTATCTTTCATCATTATATATATTTTTCTATTTTTTATCTTATTTTCTGCTAAAGCCTCTTTTGCATTTTTAATTATATTTATAAATACTTGCATCAATTCTCTTGAGTATGTTTTTATTTTCTTACCGTTTTTAAACTCTTTAATAACTTCAATCTCATTGTTTTCTAAAGATTTTCCAACAACATTAAATGCATCATTAAAAATATCTTCAGGGAGAATATCTTCAACAGTTTTTATTGGTTTAAAAAAGTTTTTAAAGTCATCTATTGTTTTTGATAACTCTTTAGTTTGTTCAAGTATTTCAATAGAACCATCATATAAAACTTTTTCATCTAATGTTTTTAGTTCTATATCTGCTATAATATTATTTGCTCCCATTGAAATCACACTAAGAGGTTGTCTCCACTGGTGGGCTATCATACTTATCATCTCACCCATAGCAGCATGACGACTTTGTGCTATCATTATCTCCTCTTGTTGTATAACTTTTTTATATATTTTCGCAACATTAAATATAAAATTAAAAAAGCTATAAAAATAATAACAATAACAGTCATAAATAAAATAATAATTCTTTCATTTATAACATCATGTTCATAATTTTCAAGAAACATTACTAAAGAAAAAAATTTATTTTTATTTAGTTTATATTTTGATATTACAAATTTCCCTTTATATGTATACTCTTTCTCTTTTAATGAGATAATATCTTTTTGTAACTTTTCATCAATCTTTTTTGATCCTACTATCATATCTTCATTTGAAACTAAAAATAGCTCATTTATATCTAACCTATCTTTTAACTCTTGAATTAATGAGGAGTTATCATTTAAAACAACTGAAAAGCACAACACTGCTACAACTTTCCCTAGATGTTTATCTACTATTTTTATATTAGACCTCATCATATAGTAGTTTTTACCTTTTACATTAACTACAAAAAATTCTTTTTGAAACTTTCTTTTTACTTTTTGAAGAGCATCGAACACATCTTTCCCACTATCATTTTTAATTATACAGACCTTATCTTTTGTATATACACATGCCATATCTATTATTGTATCAATATCTTTAAGTATAAAGTTTATAACTTCACTCTCTTTTTTTTCTTTTATTAGTTCTACAAGCTTATCTGCATTTTTAAACTTATTTAAATTTGCATCAATTTTATATGATATATTGTCATATATAACTTGAGCTGCATTTATCTTAGTAGAAAACCTTTCTTGAAGTTTTTCATCATGTAAGTAAGAGATATTTTTAAATAAAAAATATGTCAAAACAGATAAAATAACAAAAAATATTACAATAAAGTAAACATTAAATTTTATTAGTTTATTTGATGTTTTCATTACTATACCTAAATGATTTTTTCTTTAATAGTTCAATATCATCTTTAGATTTATTTTTATCTATTAATATCATTTGACCACTAAATATTTTTGGTGTTTCATTTTTTAGAAGTATACTTTTAATAACCTCTGCCATAACTATCCCTGCATCATCATTGATACGCATAACCGTAACTTCAAGCTTAGAGTCTTCTATCATCTTTAATTCTAAGGATCCTCCACCCCATCCATTTATTAATATTTTATTTTCCAAACCTAAACTTTTTAATGCTTTTGAAATACCAATAGAAACATCAGTAGAACAAGAATATATAAACTTTAAATCTTTATGAGTTTTTAGAAGATCAAGTGTTGCTTCATATGCTCTATTTTCATCACCATTTGTATAGTAAGAATCAGCAAGTTTTAATTTTGAATTATCGCTTAGATAACTTATAAAAGTATCACCTCTCATTTGACTAACATAACCTTGGGTATGAAACATTACAGCATATCTACCATCTTTAAACTTATTTTTATAGTAATTAGCAAGTTTTAAAGAACCGATTTTATGATCAAACCCTATATAAATAAGAGGCTGTGTTTTATTCCACTGTTTAATTGGAGTTGTTATATTTTGCAAAATAACTTTTGTTTTTGTTGAAATCAACACTTTTCATATAAGATTTTTTTCTAAATTACTATTTAGTGTTGTGATTAAAAAATCATACTTCTCTTTTGTTATTTTGTCTATAAATTGTGATTGTTTTTTAGTACAACTTATATTGCTTGTTTTTAATAACTCTAAATCATAATCGATATTTAACTTATCTAATCTTTTTTCAAATGCTACTTTATTTCGTCTCCAATAATCAGATAGTTGTAAAGATGGGTACAACATAGCTATTTTTATTTTTTTATTTTTTTTCAATAACGGTTTAGCTTTATTATCCACAAGTGATACAAACCTATCCATAACTATTTTTTCATTAGGGTGAGATGCTATATATTCATCTACACTAATATATTGTGAAAATAGATTTGGATTAAATAAAAAGATAAAACTTATCATAAAAATATATTTTAATTTATTCCTACTCATAATATCAAACTCCTATGATTTTTTTATACTATACGGTAACACAATTTTAAAACAAGCACCACCATTTTCATTATCAACACTAATTAAACCATTTAGATGTTTTTCAACAATAGTTTTTGACATATAAAGCCCAAGCCCAGTACCACTTTTTTCATCTTTTGTAGAGAAATATGGATTAAATATTTTATCTATTATACCTTCTGGTACTCCACCTGCATTATCGCAAATTTTTATTTCCACTTTTGATGAACTATCTTTTATATAAATAAAAATTTTTCTATCTTTTATCTCATTGTCAACTAAAACCTCTTTTGCATTTTTAATTATATTTATAAATACCTGCATCAACTCTCTTGAGTATGTTTCTATTTTCTTTCCATTATTAAACTCTTGGATAACTTCAATCTCATTATTCTCCAAAGATTTACCAACAACTTTAAAAGCTTCAATAAATATATCTTCAGGGAGGATTTTTTCAACAGTTTTAACTGGTCTAAAAAAGTTTTTAAAATCATCAATTGTTTTTGATAACTCTTGGGTTTGCTCTAATATATCAATTGCACCATTTTTTAATGTTTTATTATCAACTATATCTAGTTCTATATCAGCCATAATATTGTTTGCACCCATTGATATAACACTTAATGGCTGTCTCCATTGATGAGCTATCATACTTATCATCTCACTCATTGCGGCATGACGTGACTGAGCTATCATTATCTCCTCTTGATTACGAAGATCAAGTTCAAGCTGTTTCTCTTTTGTTCGATCTTCATACGAAGCTACAATATCGCCATTTGATAATTTAAAAATATAATTTTCTCTCCATCCAGATATTTTTTTATCTTTATATTGAGTTATTGGCATTTTAGAGGGTTTACCTGTTTTATACACTTCTTTTATAATATCTAATAAACCAAATTCTTTTATACCTTTAAAAACCTCTTCAACATTTTTATCTATAATATCCTCTCTTTTAATATTCTCAAGATTTTCTACTAAATGATTCAAATCTTTAATTATAAATGTTTTTCCATCATCATTAGTTTCATATATAATATTTGCACTTTTTGTATTTTCAAAAAAGTCAAAGTATATCTTTTGATTTTCTTTTAATTTTATCTCTAACTCTTTAGTCTTTGTAACATCAGTATGAAAACCAACCATTCTTATAGCTTTACCATTTTCATCAAATATCACTTTTCCACGTGAGAGTATCCAAACCCAATGACCATCTTTATGTCTTAATCTATGTATATTTTGATATACCTCATCTGCTGAGTTTAAAGATTTTTCTATATCTATATATGCTTGTGCTACATCATCAGGATGAATAAGATCTTCCCAAGTAGTAAATGAGTTTGAAAGTTCATCATCTCTATACCCAAGCATTGTTTTCCATCTTGGTGAAAAGTATGGTTTATTTGTAAGTATATCTAAATCCCATAAACCATCATTTGAACCATTTATTGCTATTTCGTATCTATCTTTTAACTCTTCCATAGAAGTAATATCAACAAATGTAGCTACACATCTATTATGCTTATCAATATTTAAAGGGGAAGATGTAACTTTGAAAATATGTTCTTCTCCATCTCTTAACATAATTGCTTTATGTATTTTTTTTGGATTGCTATAGATATACTCTATCCAATATACTCCATCAATCTCTTTTGATAAATAACCATCCCTATTTATAAATAAATCACAAATACACTTGTACTTTTTATTAAAACTTTCAACACTGTCAAATCCAGAAAATTCAAAAAACCTTTCATTTGCACTAAAAAGTTTTTTTGCTAAAGAACTTACAATAATATTTGAAGAGTTATCCTCTACTGCTTTTAGATACTTTTTATTAAACTCTATTTTTTCTATTGAATCCTTATAAAAAGTATCAACTTCATCTCCTAACTTATTTAAAAAGTATCTTACTACAAAAAATATAATTACAATAAAGATTATGATTATAAGTATTATAAACAATCTTGTTTTATTTTGCCTATTTACCTCTGTGGTAATATCTTGAATAAAAATATATTTAGCATAATTGTTACCTTTGAACCCTTCTATACTTAAAGTATGTAAAACATAAAAGTTATAACCAATAGCTAACTTTATATTATCTTCAAAATTATAGTCTTTTGGTAAGTGTTTTAATATATTTAATTCAGCATCAGTTATTTTAGTTTGTAGTTTGTAGTTTTTTATCTCAAAATCACTTTTAGTTGAATATATTTTTAAATCTTTTTCATTTATAAAAAGCATCCCTTTTTCATTTATGATTTCACCAATCTTTTCTAAAAAATAGTTTGGATTTACCCCTATTCCAATAGAGCCTATATACTTATTTTCATAAAACATAGGAGATAAAGTTCTAAATGCAGTTGAATGTTTTCCTGTCTCATACCCAGATATAACTTTTTGAGAAGTAATAATATCTTTAACTGTTGTGCGAACTTCACTTAAATTATCCCCATAAACCTCTTTTTTATGTACTCTTAAAAAAGATTTACCCTCAGGGTCAATTATATGTAAAGTTTCAAAATATTTATTTTCTTCTTGCAGTAAATCAAATTTTGGTTTTAATATTTCATATACTTTTTCTCTATCATTTTTAGATATATACTCTTTTATATTTGATGCTTGGGATAATCTTTGAAGTAAAAATTTATAATATCTTTTATTGTGTTCAAGTGTATGATGGATAGATTTATGTATAGAATCATGAAACTTATCATTGTATAGTTTAAAATTATGGTTTTGAGTATATAATATCGCAACTGTAATCATCGCCAACAAGCCAGAAAATATAAAGACTATTGACTTAAGGATATTAGACTTAACAAGACCTGTATTTAATTTATTTTCCACTATTAACTCCTAAAAACTAATATACAATATTATACTACCTTATTACTAAAACATTACATAACTATTTCTTTTATTAATATAAATAAAATTCTGCACTTGATAGTATTGAACCATTAACAATTATCTCTAATA
>JAYEPG010000225.1:0-5021 GCA_034723795.1 Campylobacterota bacterium | reverse complement strand
CAAAATTTAAGTTAATATTACCTATAAATTGACAATATTTATATATTAAGGTATAAGTAGAATATATTTTAAATATAAGGAATTTTTTAATAAATGTCAAATATACAAAAACATGAGATGGACTCAAAATCAAACCATAAAAAAAATGTTTTACATGGTTTTTTCCTCTCTATTAGTACAACCATTGCAGAACCACATACAATTTTACCCCTTATTATAAGTCACTTTGGTGGTGGTTCTATTTTGATTGGATTTTTTTCATCGCTACTTAGAGGTGGGGCTATTGTTGTTCAACTTTATGCAGCTTTTCATGCACAAAGTTATCCATATATGCTTAAGTATTTACGACGAGTATTTGCTATTCGATTTATCTCTTGGTTTTTAATAGGTGTTGCTTTATATATTTTTGGGGATGACTATCCAAATGCATCACTATTTAGTATTGGTATTGGACTTTTTATATTCTCTTTTTCTGCTGGATTTGGGGCTATATACTTTAGAGAGATAACTGCAAAAATATTTACACATAAGTTTCGTGGAAAAACTATGGCAGTTCGTCAATTCTTTTCTGGAGCAGCTGCTATTATTAGTGGTGCAGGAACTGGATATATTATCTCATCTTTTGAAGCACCATTGAGTTATGCTGTTTTATTTATGGTGAGTGCATTTTTAATGGCTATTGGACTTTTTGCTTTTGGAACTGTAACTGAACCAAAAAAAGAAAAAGTGACAAAAAAAGAGAAATCTTTTAAGTTATTTTTAAAAAATGCATTAGCTACTTTAAAAGGCGATAAAAATCTACAGATACAAGTAACAACATTTTTACTTGCATATTCTTATTTATTTGCTTTACCTTTTATAATTATAGATGCAAAATCAAAAATAGATATTGATGGAACAACAATAGGACTTTTAATCACAGCACAAATGGTTGGTGCTATGCTTAGTAATATAGCATGGGGAAAGCTTAGTGGAAATGGCAAAAATAAATTAATAGCTAATATAACAATAAGTATGACAATATTAGCAATATCATTGGCGTTTTTTGCATCAAATTTAATAGTATATATGTTAATATTTTTTATAATAGGTGCATCAATGGATGGAAATAGAATCTCTTCAGGAAACCTAATACTTATTTTAGCACCAGAAGAAAAACGACCAGTTTATAGTGCATTACAAACAAATATTACATCATTTGGAATATTTTTCTCTTTGCTTGGTGGAGTTTTATTGAACTACACAAGTTTTGCAGTATTGTATATATTTACACTTATATGTTTATCTATATCATTGTATATATCATTTAAATTAAAGGATTGATATTTGGTTCGAGATTTTGTTAAGATTATCTTATAAATGACCTTTGACAAAAATAATTCTTTTTGATACAATACGAAAAAATAACTATAAAAAGTTGGGATAATGATTAAAAAATTAAGAAAATTTACAAATATGACTATTTTATGTATTACAAGTAATGAAGAATTAAAAGCTCAATTAGAAGAAAATTTAAAAGATTCTAAAGAGCTAATTTTTGTAAATGTAAACACTTCAAGTGATATTATTGAAAATAATTTTGATATATTTTTAGTTGATTACTGTTGTGAGATAGCATTAGATATTATGGAGGATATGAGGATTAAAAAACCTCATTTACCAAAAATTGTTATTCTTGAGGATCAATCAGAAAAGAATATTGTGAGTTGTATAAATGCATCTGCTTATTCAATACTTTCAAACCCTGTTAACTATGCTGATTTGAAATATTCAATAATAATGGCATTAAATCAATCTAAAAGAGTAGATAAAATACTTTTAAGTGAAGATATATATTATGATTCATATAGGGAAAGATTTTATAATGCTAACGGTGCAATAGAGTTTACAAAATACGAATTTCAAGTACTGAAGTTACTGTTAGATAATCATGATAAAATCATTGGATATGATGAGATTAAAGAGAAAGTTTGGAAAGAGAAAAAAATGAGTATCTTTACAATGAGAAACGTTATAAATAAAATTAGAAATAAAACATATTATAATATTATTAAAAATAACTCAACTGCAGGGTATCAAATAGATACAGTAAGTTAGTAGTTGACTGTTTGCATAGGAATAAATGATGGAAGAACAAATAGTATCTAAAGATGAAATCGTTGAGATGTTCTCGTTAGGTGTTTTAGAAGATAATGATGAGGGTTGGCTTTTATATGGTCAAGAGATACAAATAATTGCGATTCATGAAACTGATCCAAAGTATATTGCAGATGTAACAAATGCAGAATACTATAAACTTGTGCCTATTAAAAAATAGATTAAAAAATAGAAGGAAATAAAGATGTCGCATTGCCCTTTTTGTAAAAAGAAAATAGCTATGAGTAAAGCATTTTGCTCAAGAAATTGTAAAGAAAATTATTTTCAGCTTATCGCTATACAAATACCAAAATTGTTTATGAAAAGAATTTTTGTTTTTTGTACTGAAGAAGAGAGAGAAAAAGAGATAGTTGAGTTTGCTACTCGCCATAAATGGAGACTTGATCTTTTAAAAAATAAGATTGAAGATGAAGCAATAAAGATGGGATATATTGAAAATCCTCATCCTACTGATAGCTAATTTTATCTATTTTTTGTAGTTGACTTATATACTAAACTGTATATTAAAGTAGATAAAGCTGCAAATATAAATGATATAATCATCCCCATAGTTAACCAAGATGTTCCAAGTAAAAATCCAAGTTGAACATCTGGTTCTCTAAAAACTTCTGCTATTATTCTCATAATAGAGTAAAGTATTACATACAACAGTCCTAATTGACCATCAAATTGTTTTTTAGTTCTTGCTAGAAAAAGAATTACAAATATAACAAAACCCTCTAAAAATGCCTCATAAAGTGCAGAAGGGTGTCTTAAAATACCATCTACGTAAATACCCCAAGGTTGTTCAGTAACACGACCCACTAACTCTTTGTTTAAAAAGTTTCCAATTCTCCCAAAGATATAACCTAAAGGGACAGCTATTGCTGCTATATCTACCATAAACCAAAAATTGGTTTTGTATTTTCTACACCAAAGAAGTGAAGCTGTAACAAATCCAGCTAACGCACCATGGTAACTCATACCTGATATACCCACAAAAGAACCATCAGCAGAAAAAGGATTAAATATCTGCCAAGGATGAGTTAAATAATAGCTACTATTAGGGTCATAAAATAAAATATAACCAACTCTAGCACCTAATATAACACCAATCTCTACCCACCAAATATAACTATCTAAAAAATCTTGTGATATATTTAGTTTATCTTTTTTTACTATCCATTTTGCAATCATAACAGCACTAATAAATGCTGTAGCATACATAATACCATACCAATGTACAGATAAACTAGCTATACTAAATGCTACTGGGTCAAAGATTGAATATATATTATTCCATGTTTCCATTATTTAATATATCCTATAGTGCGTCAGCAATAAGTTCTATAGGGTTTTTAAATACAACATCACTCTTCGTTCTTCCTAGTGAATCAGTAATTTGCATTCTACACGCACTACATTCAGCACTTACAACTGATGCTTTAGTTTTGTTAATCATAGCAGCTTTTTTTACACCAACAGCTTTTGCTAAGTGGTATTTTTCACTTTGCATAGTAACTCCACCAAAACCACAACATTCATTTGGATCACTCATCTCATCGATTTTATAATTTTGCTCGATTAATGCACGTGGTTCTTTAAATACGCCTTGCATTTTTTTAGCATGACATGGATCATGATATGTAACTACATCATCCATTTGTTTACCATTTTCTTTTAATATTTGAGCTAGTTTAGTACTTTTTTCTAACCATTTTGTTGCCATATGTATTTTAGAACTAAGTTTAATCGCTCGCTCTTTCCAATCTGGCTGGTCATGTAAAAAATGTTCCCAGTCTGTATTAATCATAGCACTACAAGTTGCTTCTGGAATAATAATAGCATCAACATCATCAATAAATGATTCAAAATATTTTATATTTTTTTTAATAAGATAATCAACTGTATCAAAATCACCTGTAAAATATGCAGGTGCTCCACAACATAGTTGTTTTTTTGGAATCATTGCATCTATCTCAATTGCTTCTAAAATTTTTAATAAACTTTTTCCAATATTAGTGTAAGCATAGTTACCCATACATCCAATAAATATAGCAACTTTATTTCTTGCTTTATTGTGTTCTTTTATTTTAGTAGAATATTTTATCTCATCAGGATAAGAGTTTAAAAATGATTTTCGGTCTGCAAATGGTAAAGTTCTATCTTTAATCATCTCTATTGGAAGATTTAGCCTCATTTTAGAACTTTGTTTTTCATGGTTTATTTTTAATCCACAAGTTTGAAATACCCATCCCATTTTTGCTAAAAAGTCCATAACTTTTCTATGTCTTAAAAGAAAAAAGAATGCTCTTTTATACCAAGCTATTCCATATTTTTTTGCTATATCTGAACGTACTTGCTCTATTATCATATCTGTAGGTAGATCATTTGGACAAACTTCAACACAGTTTGTACATAAAAAACAACTTTCAAAAATATCTTTTGCAGTTTTATCTAACTCTAACTCATCTCTTTTATAAGCACCAAGAAGATCTATAAAACCCCTTGGAGATGTAGTCTCATCTTGATTTATATTAAAAATTGTACAAACAGTTTTACATTTTCCACATTTTATACAGTCATCACTAACTTCTGAAAAATTAAATTTATTATTATCCACGAGTACTATTATTTCGCTTTTTGTAACGCTTGGATAAGTGTATCTAAGTTATCTTTAGGAATATGTACTTTCCATTCAACTTCATCACCTATTAAAGATACACCAATGCTTGTAACCTCTGCTGTGTTTACACCATAAGGTTCAGTAATATTTGCAATACTTATTGTACCTTTTTTTGTACCGCTTAATTCAATTGTATCTATTTGTGTTGTATTTGACATAATATTTCCTTTATTTATATTAATACTATTTTACCATAAAA
>JAYEPG010000224.1:0-5051 GCA_034723795.1 Campylobacterota bacterium | reverse complement strand
CTAGAAAGTTGCATCCAGATGTAGGAGGAAGTGAAGAGGAGTTTAAAATATTAAAAAATGTATATGATCATATAGTAGAGCATAAGATCTATTTTTCTAGTGATGCAAAGTTTGATATAGAGCTAGAGAAAATCATATCTCAGATACTACACTTTGAAGATATAACTATTGAGGTTGTTGGTTCTTGGATATGGTTATCAGGAGAAACAAAAATTATCAAAGATACTTTAAAAGATATTGGCTTCAAATGGGCTAGTAAAAAAAAGATGTGGTACTACGGAGAGATGAAAGGTAAAAACCCAAAACAAAAAAGTATGGATGAGATAAAGTCAAAGTATGGTTGTACTACTTTGAGAAGTCAAACAAAGAGAAAACTATCAGCTTGAAAGCTGTTAGTTTATATAAAATAAAAAATATTTTAAAATGTAATTAACCTAATTAACAAATACTCAACAATAATACAGTAGAATATAAAGCAAAAAATAAAACTATCATACAGAGAAACATACAACCAGATGACTAAACAAGAGAAACAAAATATAAAAGATACATTAATAAAATTATTAAGTATAGAAATAAATACTATGCCAATAACTCCAAAACTATTAGAATCAAATAACCTAGAACAAAAGCTAAACATACTTTTATCAAAATCAATTAAAAGTTTAAATAAACAGCTATCAAATAAGCAAAAAGAACAAATACAAACTAAAAGAACAGAATTTTCAACAAAAGCTTTAATGAGTGAATCATTCACTATATCTGATACTATGATAAGTTTTGCAGAGCAAAATAATATCAAAGATATAAATAGAATATTTGAAAGCTTTAAAAACTACTACATCATAAAAGCTATAGAACATAATGATTGGGAAGAGTTATGGAAAAGATGGGTATCAAATCAAAAAGGCTTTAAAAATAACTCAATAGATATAGATATGGAACTTGATGATGTACTTAGGCTTATGGCAAAAAACTATATAGCTAAAAAAGATTTAGAGGAAGAGTTTAAAAGATTTAAAAATCACTATTTAGCTAAAGGCTATGAAAAATCATCATGGGCTAATATGTGGCAAAATTGGTGTATACGATATAAACAGTTCAAACCAAAACATAAAAGTAAAAAACAAATAGAGAAAGAAGAATATCGTTGGGATTTTATAAAAGCAAAAGAGTCAAGCGATAAGATAAAGGATTGGTTGGAGTTTGAAAAGGGGATAAATTGGCTTGATGATTATTATTGGAAAAATATACCTATTCCATATATAGGTTGGCAAAAAGTGAAGCATCCTGATTTTGATAAGGAAGAAATTTTACTATATAAACTTGATAGTGAATATGGAAAAATTTTATTAAATAATAAGTCTGATGATATTATTGATATAGAGGTGCTGAGTTAAACTTTTAGTTTAGTTTTAAAATCCTCTATCATAAGCTTATAGTGTTCATCAATATTCAAAAGTTCTTCAGCTCGTTTGATAGCTTTTGAGATAGAGCTTACATCTTTTAGAGCAAACTCTTTGGCTGTTTGAGCTGTTGTATTATGAGCTAACTCTTTATTTAGATATATCACTATAGTTCTTGCAAATGTAGCATCTTTTGTTCTTCTTTTTTTAATATCTGTTGGTTTTAGATTTAACTCTTTTGCTACAAGAGATATGATTTTTGAAATGGTTATTTCATTATCTATAGCTAAGAGTTGATTTGATATAGTTTTTTTAACAAGTTCTAAATCTATACTTTTATTTAAAAACCTACAATGAGCCGATATATTTACAAGTACACCCTCTATCTCTCTTATAGAATTATCAAAATTAGTAGCAATGAAGTTTACAATATCATTATCTAGAACTATATTATTAAGTTCACATTTCTTTTTAATGATTTTTATTTTTGTTTCAAGTTTGGGTGTTTCTATAGATGTAGATAATCCACTTAAAAATCTACTTTTTAATCTCTCTTCAATTCCAGCAATTTTAGAAGGTATTTTATCTGCTGTTAAAACAATCTGTTTACCATCTACATTTAACTCATTAAAAGTATTGAAAAATTCAGTTTGTGTTGCATCTTTTCCACTTAGAAATTGAATATCATCAATTAATAGCATATCACAATTTCTATAGTAGTTTCTAAAATTTTCCATTGTTCTGCTTCTGATTGAATTTGTAAATGTATTTACAAACTGCTCACAAGTTACATATATAATATTTTTACCATTTTTTATAGCTTCATTTCCAATAGCTTGAAGTAGATGTGTTTTCCCAAGACCTGTATCTCCATAAATAAAGAGTGGATTGTATTGTTTAGCAGGAGTAATACTAACAGCTTTTGAAACTGTATAAGGCATCTCATTAGATACACCAACAATAAAATTATTAAATGTAAATAGAGGATTTAAAATTGTTGTTTTAAAGCTTTTATCTATGCTACTATTACCTGTAGGAATATCATCTATTATAGTTGGTTTTTCATCTATTTCTTGAAGTGCTTTTTCTTCTATTTTCAATGGAGTGTTTACGATAGTTATTTTAGAAGTAACTATCTTAATAATTGGTTCTATATTATACAAAGTATAAAAAGCATTTTGAATATCATCTATAAGTTTTCGTTTGATAAAGTTAGCAATAAAAAGGTTTGTAGCGATAAGTATAACTTTTGTATCAGTTGAATTAGCTATATCATATTTTAAATTTAATAAATATTTAGTGTAACTATCTTCATCAATATTATCTTTTAATAATTCTAAAATATTATCTATATTCAATCTTTTATTCCTCTTGTTTTTGGATGGAAATTTTATCGGAACTTATTATAATATTTGCTGATTTTTATTCTATTTTTTAGTTAAATTTTGATATTTATTTTAATATTATTTTTTATCTTTATTGGCTCTAGGTTTAAAGGTATTTACAAAAAACTTATATAATAAAATAACTTTTTGTATAAGTATATACTAATATATACTTATACAAGTGAACTCAAAGTGAATAACTATATTGGAAAGTGAATAAGTTTATTTTAACAGATGAATTTAAATAATCATTTTTATTAACAGAGATGATTTTCAACTTTTTATTAATAACTAAACTTATATTATAATGCTTATTATAGTATATAATATGGTGTATTTAATAAATCTATTCACATTTTCATTCTTTATATTTTATAGTATTTTAGAAGTTATATAAAGTTGATAAAAATAATTTTCATTTCTTGGTTTTTTTAATGTAGGTAAGCATGATAGTTTTACATTTGTATTTATGAACTAAATATTAGCTTTAAATAAGGGAAAATGGTATTGGTATCGGTTCGGTGTACGGACAAATCGCTACACTCTTGCCCTCCCTCCCTGTTCCGCCATCTCTTACGAGATGTAGTCACAGCCGATACCCCAAAGAAAAAGAGTTGAAAAAATTAATTATAATTTTGGTTGATTTTATTTAGTTTTTTAATAGTGTTTTTAGTCTCATTTTTACAAATATCGTTAAATTCATCAAACTCTACAGTAACTTCATAAAGGGCAATATTTAGCCATTTTATCAAAGTTAAAATATCAATATGAACATCTTGTAAATTTGAACTTTTAAATATTGGTTCAAAATGAAAAATCCTATTTCTAAAATATCTAATTGAGTTTAATGTAGTAGACAAATATTTCCTATTTTTATACTTTTTAGGAATATTTGGGAAAATACTTTTACCGTGTTTAGCCCATATCTTTTGTTCATAATACTTATTAAATAATGAAGTCCAAAAACCAAAACTTAGTTCAGATATTATTCTACTGGGTGTAAGTTCTTTTTTTAATCTTTTTAATTTAGTTTTTGATTCATCAATTCTTTTTAACTCATTATAATCTAATACATCATCAAGCTCATACCATCGTTCCGTTTTATAAAATTCTGTAAGTGCATTATGTATATTATTTCTTAATGTTACTTCAAGATTTTGTAATGGGATATATAAACTTTTTGATAACTCACTATTTAAAATATAGTAAGTAAATATAGTTTTTGTTTTATCAGTATTTAAAATCTTACTATATTCATCAAGTCTATTTTTAGAGATTGATAACTCTAACTGTTCATATAATTTTTGATTCAATTTTTAACCCCTTGTATTTTTATTTTATTTTGTGTATAATTCTCTTACAGTACCTGGGCAACTCCTATCCTACATTTCTTGTAGTGAAGAATCCAGGGGAAAATTATCTTTTCAACATTCTATCTAAACTACTTATAAAGTTCATTTACTTGACTCTGACCACTATCAGGTGCTAGTTTTGCATATCTCATAGTCATAGTTATATCTTTATGATTCATAAGTTTTTGAATAGTATAAATAGGTGTTCCATTTATTGCTAAGTGTGAAGCAAATGTATGTCTAAAAGTGTGTATAACTACACGATTTTTACTATCTGATTTATCTAAGCCCTCATTAAAAAGTTGATCTAATATTGGTTTATACATTTTAGCTATTTTACTTCTTAAATCTTTTGTATCATGATAGTTAAGTAGATAATCATTTATCTCTAAATACTCTAATCGTTCAATTATTAAAGGGATAATATCATCGGTTATAAACCCTTTATAAGTTGACTTGTTTTTAAAGTCTGTTAGAGTTATCATTTTAGATTCAATATTTATATCTTTTTTCTTTATCTGATTTAATGTTTCAAATCTAGCACCTATACAAAGTGCTAATTTTAAAAATAATAGTAACTGCTCATTATCATCAACATAAGATGTAAGTTTATTTATCTCGTCTATAGATAAAAATCTTTCTCTTACATTATCATATTTAATTTTTCATTAAATCCTCTTTTCTTCGTCCCCTCAGAAAAGCAGTTCTGCGTATTACTTCCTATTTTATTATTAATTGGTTGTGTAGTATTATTAATACTAGTTTTAGTATAATTCATGTGAATTTCCTCGTATAATCTATTTTATGAATAATATTTCTTTTTTTAAACTTTTTTTGTAAAAATTTATCTAAAAAATATTATTCTATTAAGATTGAAGTACTAACTTCAAATCTTTTAATATTTCATA
>JAYEPG010000223.1:0-21342 GCA_034723795.1 Campylobacterota bacterium | reverse complement strand
TTATAGTGATATTTTTAGAATATTTAGAGTTGATAGATTGTTACAATTTAACTCTATTTAGTGATAATTTAATTGATTTTTATATTTAATAATATACTTTATTATTTCTTCGTAAGATTTACCTGATTTAAAACTTTTTAGTAACTTTATTTTTATAAAATACCTTATAAAAATGACTTAAGTTGTCATATTAATATTACTATAATGTTACAATTTATAAAACATTGTAAAAACAAATGTTACAATGATGTAATAATTATATTGGAGTTTGGGATGAAAAGAGTTTTAATATCAAAAAAATTCACAACAATTGCTATTATTGTGGCACTAATAACGATTGTTTTAAGCTACATAGGATTGAATTTATATAAGTCAACGATAAAAGGTGAAATTTATAAAAATACAAAAAAAGAGTTAGTTTATACCTTAGATAACTATTTAAAAGCTAAAAAAGATATTGGTATAACCAATGCATTCTCTATTGCTAATGATGGTCAAATCAAAACATCATTAGATACAAATAATAGAGAGTTGTCTATAAATAGTTTAAAAAGTATAAATCAAACACTAAAAAATGGTACAAGTTTTAAAAATGTTAAGGTTCATATACATACAAAAGATAATAAATCTTATTTAAGAAACTGGAAGCAAAATAAATTTGGTGATGATTTAAGTAGCTTTAGACAAAGTATTGTAAAAGTTAATAGTACAAAGCAAGCAATTAATGGTTTTGAGATAGGTAAAGCTGGACTTAGTTTAAGATCTGTTGTACCTATTGTTCAAGATGGTGTACATTTAGGTTCACTAGAGTTTATTCAGGGGCTTAATTCAGTATCAAAATTGTTTAATCAGCATGATGATGGATTTTTATTATTAATGGATATAGATAAAAAAGCGGTAACTCCAAAACCAGAAAAAATATTTAAGGATAAGTATGTAATATCTCAAAAATTTATTAATGATAAATTTTTCAAAAATGTAAAAAATATTAATATTAATAATCTTCTTAAAAATGATTATATTATAGATGAGAACTATTTTTATACATATATGGATATAAAAAATTTTAAAGGTGATAAGTTAGGTATTGCTATAGTTGCAAGACCTATTAGTATTGTTGATTTGGCACTTGATAAAACATCAAATTTAATATATTTAGCACTTATTGCATTGGTTTTAGCAATTGTGGTAAACCTTGTTATATCATTGATAAATTTAAAACGTACAGTTATTAATCCTATATTTGCATTAAAAGACTCTATAAATGAAGTTGAAAAGAATGATTCACTATCAAAGCTTGAGATTTTACATAATGATGAGATAGGCGATGTTGTAGAGAGCTTTAACAGCTATTTAGATTCAATACATAAAGGTATTTCTGATGATCAAATAGTAATTGAAGAAGCAAAATCTGTTATAACACGTGCTAATGCTGGATTATTAAGCACAAGTGTAAAATCAAAAGCACACTCAAAAGGGGTACAAGAGTTAGCTGATAATATAAACACGCTAGTAAAAGGAACACAAAATACACTTTCTGTTTTATCTGAAGTTTTAGTTGCATATGGTAATGCAAAGTTTGATTTTCAAGCAAAACAACTAGATGGCATAACTGGAGAGATTGCATCTATTATGGGTGGTGTTAAAAATACAGGGACAACTATGTCAAGTATTTTAGCAATGATAGATAATACTACAAAAAGGTTGTTATTTTCATCTTCTGATTTAAATAAAGCATCTAGAATATTAAGTGACGCATCAAACTCGCAAGCAGCTGGATTAGAAGAGACTGCTGGTGCGATTGAGGAGATTTTAGATACCGTAAAGTTAAATAGTAAAAATGCAACAAAAATGGCGACATTGGCTCAAGAGGTGACAAACTCATCACAAAGTGGGTCAAAATTAGCAAATGAGACTTCAGATGCGATGGTTGATATAAGTGAACAAGTAAATGCTATAAATGAATCAATAAAAACAATTGATCAAATAGCATTTCAAACAAATATTTTAAGTTTAAATGCAGCAGTTGAAGCAGCAACTGCGGGGGAAGCTGGAAAAGGTTTCGCAGTTGTTGCACAAGAGGTTAGAAATCTTGCGGGAAGAAGTGCTGATGCAGCAAATGAGATTAAAGAATTAGTTCAATCAGCAACAGTAAAAGCAAATGATGGGCAAAAAATATCTAAAGATATGATTGAAGGTTATGAAACTTTAAATAAAAATATAGGCTTAACAATTGAACTTATAAATGAAGTAGCAGATTCATCAAAAGAGCAACAAAACTCTATGGTTCAAATAAGTGATACTGTAAATGAATTAGATAAGGTTACACAAGAAAATGCAAATATAGCAACACAAATAAATGAAATGTCTGATGATAATGAGCAAGTAGCAAAAGGCTTAGAAGTTGCTATAAATAGAACAAGCTTTTTAGAACAATCAAAAAGACAAGTTTGTGATATGGATATGATGTTTGACTTTAGTGCTTTAAAAGCTGATCATATTAAGTTTAAAAATGATAATTTTGCTAAATGTGATGATGGTAATAGGTTTACTGTAGCAAATCACCATAGTTGTAGAATGGGGAAATGGATAGATAGTATGGAAGATAGTGATTTACTTGATTCTGAACATTGGGAGACACTAAAAGAGTCGCATAGAAAAGTTCATATGATGACTCAAGATGTTGTTGATCTTTATTCTGGTGGTTATGCAAATGGTCAAGTATTTTCAGTAACTAGTAATGTTGAAAAAAATATTGAAACTGTATTTAATACATTGGATATGTTAAGAGAAGATAAGTGTACAAAATTAAGAGAAAGAAAGGGATAATAAATGGCAATGAATCAAGAAACTTTATTAAATGATAACTCTTTTTTAGTTAGTGAAACAGATGAAAAAGGTAATATAATTTATGCAAATGATGAATTTTGTAGAGTTGCAGAGTACTCTTTGGAGGAGTTGCTTGGAAAACCACATAACTTAGTTAGACATAAAGATATGCCAAGAGCTGCATTTCAAGACTTGTGGGATACAGTAAAAACAGGTGAAGTATGGAATGGTTTTGTTAAAAACAGTACTAAGTCTGGTGGTTATTATTGGGTTTTTGCTACAGTTTATCCTTTTAAAAATGAAGAGGGGAAGCAGTGTTATTTATCTTGTAGAAGAAAACCATCAAGAGATGATGTTCAAAAATATTCTGAACTATATAAAACAATGAGTTAAAACTGTTAAATTAAATATTGCAATTTAAATTTAAAGTGCTACAATACGCTTATGAGTAAAATATTAAATAAAGAGGACTATTTTATTAAACAATTTAGTTCGAGTAAGTTTATAGGTGATGATGGTGCCGTTGTAGGTAAATATGTGTATAGTATGGATGCATTTTTTCAAAATGTACATTTTAAAACACAATGGATGAGTTTAAAGCAAATAGCTATAAAATCTATGCTTGTAAATATAAGTGATGCTATTGTTATGAATGCAAAACCTAAGTACGCACTTTTAAGTGTGGCTATTCCTCCTCATTTTACAAAAAAAGATTTAGACAACTTATCTAAAGGTTTTAAAAAAGTAGCAAAACAATACAACTTAGAGATAATTGGTGGAGACACAATATCAAATAATAAACTTGATATATCTATAACTATTATATCAAAAACCTCAAATCCAACATATAGAACAGGTACTTCAATAGGTGACTTAGTTTGTTATACTGGGGAGTTAGGAACTGTAAAAAGAGATTTAGATAAACTATTAAATGGTGAACAAGTATCAAAAAAATCTAAATTTATCACACCAAAATTAAACCCAAAGTTTTTTTATAAAATAGCGCCATATATAAATAGTGCTTTAGATATATCTGATGGATTGTTTTTTGAACTTGAAAGATTAAGTAAAGCTAACAATATAGGTTTTAAATTTTTTGAAAAAATAAGTAAAGATATTGGTTGTAGTGGGGAAGAGTACGAAGTTCTGTTTACCTTTAATGAAAAAGATAGAAAAAAGATAGAAAAAATAGCTAAAAAACATGATGTTAAGTTAAATATTATAGCTAATGTAAAAGAGGGAAAATATACTAAAAAGTGTAAAGCACACCATTTTTAACTACTTGGTACTACCTAGAGGATTTAATCTAATCCTCTAGCATATCTTCATCAACTTTTAATACATAAATAAAAGTATCTACTTCAAATTCATCATATCGTTCAACAGTTACAGGTTCTCTTTGAAACTCTGCTCCTTCAAATTCATCAAGATATTCCCAATGGTTAATTAAATTTGAAGAACTAAATAGAAACCCATGTATAGTATCACCATTTGAATCTAGTTTTATACCAGGATACCCCATGCTGGCACTCCAACCAGCATCTTTTAAGTATCCTTTTACAGTTGCTGGCATAAACTTACCAACAACCTCTTCTAATACATGACCGTTTGGACAATTAGGCATCAATGTGCCATAAACGAATAGAGTATCTATTATTTTATACCTATAATGTAATAAACATCTTTATTGTCTACTTTTTGAAGCTCTACATTATATTTATTTGCCCAATGTTGTACTTCATCTGTAAACTCCTGAATTATCTCAGCACTATCATTTACGGCGTCACATTTTATTTTAAAGTGAGGTACACTATTTGATAATGCTAAAAATCCATTCATATGTTGTAGTTTATCATTTAAACTTATGATATGTTTTGAAAATTTATTAAACTCTTTTGTGTTTTCTATAACTTTTTCTACTTGATCTAAACTTGAATCAGTTTTACCAATATTAAGTTGTGAAACTAGTACTTCAGGTGTAATGTCTAAATGCATTTTATTTTATCCTTAATTATTATTTAGCTAAAATAATACTAAATAAAAAATTAAATTAGGATAAATAAGATATGCAAATAATTCCATTATTTCAAAAACTTTTACAGTATAAGTCAATCACTCCAACGGATATGGGGATTTATGATTTTATAGAGGAGTATTTAGGGCAGCAGTGGAGTGTAATAAAACTTGACTATGAAGATGTTACAAATAGATTTTATTATAAAAAATTTAACGATAGTGATGAGCATTTATGTTTTGCGGGTCATATTGATGTGGTGCCTCCTGGAGATGGGTGGAGTTGTGATCCTTTTGAAGCAGAAGTTATTGATGGAATAATAACTGCACGTGGTGCTCAAGATATGAAAAGTGGAGTTGCTAGTTTTTTATATGCTTGTAAAAATGCTAAAAACTTTAATGGTACATTATCTATGCTTCTTACTTCAGATGAAGAGGGTGATGCAATAAACGGTACCGTTAAAGTTTTAGAGTACTTAAAAAAAGAGAATTTTTTACCTAAATCTGCAATAGTTGCAGAGCCAACTTGTGAAGATGTTTTTGGTGATGCAATTAAAGTAGGGCGACGTGGAAGTATAAATGGTTATTTAGAGATACAAGGGAAGCAAGGGCATGCTGCATACCCTGAAAAAGCTATAAATCCTATTCATCAAATATCTGATGTACTGCCAAAAATAGCTGGATATAACCTTGACAATGGAGATGAGTTTTTTAGTCCAAGTCAAATGGTTATAACTGATATACGTTCAGGTATGGAGGTTACAAATGTAACACCAAATAAACTAAATATGATGTTTAATGTAAGAAACTCAACCAAAACAGACCAAAAAAGTATAAATAAATTTATAGATGATAACTTCAAGCATTTAGACTATAGTTTAAAACTAACTCAAGGTTCATATCCTTTTGTAACTGATTCTAATACCAATGTCGTAAAAAATATTCAAAAAAGTATTAAAAGTGTTTGTAATATAGATACAAAGTTAAGTACAGCAGGTGGAACTAGTGATGCAAGGTTTTTTGGACAGTTTAAAATAGACACTGTTGAATTTGGTGTTATAAATGATACTATTCATGCTGTAAATGAAAGAACTACTGTAAAAGAGGTTGAAGATTTGACTGCTGTTTTTGAAGATATAATAAAAACTTGGTAGATAATTATAATAAAATATTACTCTTTTATAAATCAGTTTAAAAAACAATTTAGGTATCAAATGCTAAAGCATAACAATATATATTACAAAAGGGTTATTTTTGAAGTCATATAACAATATAAAACCATTAAGTCTTTCTGTTTTTTTTATTTTTATTTTTGGATTATATTATTTTATAAATATATTTACTATAAATACTTTTAATAAAAATTTTGAAACAAATATGCATAACACTCAAAAATTAGTAGAGCAATCTGTTGAATCTTTTATATTAATTAAGCAACAGTACTATCAAAATAAGGCTAAGGTTATATTCTCTAAGGATTCTGTTTTAAATGCTATTGAAAATAAGGATAGAGATAAATTTTATTTATTAGTTAATAAATATTATTCAAACCTAAAAATGGCTGATAATAATTTATGGGGTTTACATATAGTTTTACCAAATAATCTTTCATTTATTAGAGTTCATAAACCTCATGTTTCAGATAAAATGATTCAAAAATGTAAAAAGCCATTAATAGATAAAGTTAATAAAACTCACAAAGTATCTAATGGTTTTGAAACAGGTAAGTTTGGTTATTTTTTTAGAATAAATGTACCTATATTTTCTAAAACAAATAAGTATTTAGGTGTAGCGGAGTTTAGTGTAAACTTAGATGATTTTACACAAATGCTTAAACAAAAGCATAAATATGATTGTTCATTTTTAGTAAAAAATCCAGATAATAAAGAGTTTTTAAATAATCTAAAATATACTGTTGATAACTTCTCAATACTTAAGCCAACTTCAAAAATGTATGAAGATATATTAACTAAAAATTTAAACAATGATTTAATATATCATATTGCTCATAAATATAAAAAAATGATTATAATGAACTTAAATAGTAACTCAAAAATTTCACTATTTTTTGATATTACAGGGTTGATGAATGAGAAAATAAAATTTGAAAAAGATTCAATGAATTTTTTTAATTCAGTTTTCATTATAAGTTTATTGATATGGTTAGTAATCACAGTATTTACAATTAAGTTGTTAAGAATAAAAGATAAAATAACAAAAGATTTAGAAAATATAAATAAAGAACTTGATAAAAAAGTAAAAGATAAAACTAAAGAGATAAGTTCTCTTTTAAAAGTATTTGATAAAAATGTTATTGCATCTAAAACTGATGTTAATGGTATTATTATGTATATTAGTGATGGTTATGTAAAAATTTCAGGATATTCAAAAGATGAGTTACTAGGTAACTCCCATAATATTGCTAGACATCCTAATATGCCAAGTGAGATATATGAAGATCTATGGCATAATTTAAAAAATAAAAAAACTTGGAATGGAGAGTTGAAAAATCTTAAAAAAGATGGTGGTATATATTGGACTAAAGCTACTATTGAACCATACTTTGAGGATAATATTTTAATAGGATATAGTGCTATTAGTGAAGATATAAGTTCTAAAAAAGAGCTAGAGTTATTAAACTATACTTTAGAGGAAAAAGTAAAAGATAGAACAAAAAGTATTGAAAATCAACTTTATTTTGATTCATTAACTGGTCTTAAAAGTTATCAAGCATTAAATAGAGACGTAGAGAAATCTGATTTTATGTTTACAACATTAATGTTGGTAAATATAGATAACTTTCAAAATATCAATGGATTGTATGGATTTGAAGTAGGAAATAGTATTTTAAAAGAGTTTGCTCAATGTTTAAATAAATTTAATGAAGATAATACATATGGATTGTATCGTATATATGCTGATGAGTTTGTTTTATTTGAAAATTGTGAGTTTACTTGCGTTGATGATTATTATGAAGATCTTTTATTGTTAAAAGAAGTAATAGATAAACATCAATTTCATATTGAAAGTATTGATGAATCAATACAGTTAGATGCTACAGTTGGTATCTCTTTGGGGCAAGAGAACCCTATAACAACTGTTGATATGGCATTAAGATATGCAAAAAAACATAAACTTTGGTTTCAAGCATACAATAGTACACTTGATTTAAAAGATAAGCTAGAAGATACGATAATATGGAAAGAAAAAATTAAAAGTGCATTAAAAGAGGATAGAATTATCCCTGTTTTTCAACCAATAGTTAATAGAGAGCAAGATATTATAAAATATGAAGTATTATTAAGGATGCAAGAAAATAATGATGATAAAGAGAACTTAATATCTCCACATATGTTTTTAGAAGAATCTATCAATGCAAAACAATATAATAATATAGCAAAAGTGATTTTTGAAAAAACTTTTATGATGATGCAAACAAATGATAAAATGTTCTCAATAAATATCTCTTATGATGATATTTATAATAATACTTTGATACAGTTTATTGAAGAAAATATTAAAAAAATACCAAATATTGCAAATAGATTAGTAATAGAGATTTTGGAAACAACAGAGATTGGTGATGATACGATTATGAAAACATTTATTGATAAGTTTAAAAGCTATGGGGTAGGAATAGCTATAGATGATTTTGGAACAGGTCACTCAAACTTAACACATATTTTAAATATAAATCCAGATTATATCAAAATAGATGGTGCATTTATAAAAAATATAAATGAAGATAAACAATCATATGCAATGGTAAAATCAGTAGTTTTATTTTGTAAAGAGTTAGATATAAAAGTTATAGCTGAATATGTACACTCAAAAGAGGTTTTTGATACTTTATATAAGTTGGGAGTAGATGAATATCAAGGGTTTTATTTTTCAGAACCTAAAGTTGAAATATAGTTAAGTGTTAATAGAATATTTAAAAATATTTTTAGTTTTTAATGTTTTAGAAAAAAAATAAATAGAATTTGTCAGATTATTATTCAAATTAAAGAAATTATTAAAGAAAAATAGGTTATAAATCTATAAAAATTATTTATAGGAAAATTAAATATGTCATTAATGATAACAGATGAATGTATAGCATGTGATGCTTGTAGAGAAGAGTGTCCAAATGAGGCGATAGAAGAGGGTGATCCAATATATGTGATTGACTCAGATATGTGTACAGAATGTGTAGGTAGTTTTGATGAACCTCAGTGTATTGAAGTTTGTCCAGTTGATTGTATTGTATTAGACCCAGACAATCAAGAAACAGCACAAGAGTTACAGTTTAAATTTGATCAGCTTGAGATAGAAGAGTAACATATGGCAAAAATAACAACCATCATAGATATTGGTTCAAACTCAATGAGGATGGTTGTTTTTAAAAAAACAAGTAGGTTTGCATTTCATTTAATAAATGAATCAAAATCAAAAGTTAAAATATCAGAGGGTTGTTATGAAAATAATGGAAACCTTCAAGAACTTCCAATGCAAAGAGCTTTTGAAGCTTTAAAATCATTTCTTAAAATTGCTTCAAATCTTAAAAGTAGAAAAATCTTATGTGTAGCAACATCAGCACTTCGTGATGCACCAAACAAAAAACAATTTATATCAAAAGTTTCAAAAGAATTAAAACTAAATATAAAAGTTATTGATGGTGTAAAAGAGGCTTATTATGGTGGAGTGTCTGCTTTAAATTTAATTGACCATGATAACTTTACGACACTTGATATTGGTGGTGGTAGTACTGAATTTGCTTTTATAAATGATGGAAAAATTCTTGATACCGTTTCTTTAAACATAGGAACAGTGAGAATAAAAGAGCTATTTATAGATAAAAATGACTTTGATGGTGCAAAAGAGTATATCTTTTCACAGCTATGTAATATAAATAAATCACTTAAAACTATTGTAGGTTTAGGTGGAACTGCTAGGGCGTTAAGTAGAATTATATTAGCTAAGGATAATTATCCTTTAGAGACACTACATGGCTTTAAATATAATGTTAGTAAAAATGAAAATCTTTTTAATAATATTATTAATGTAAAAAACAATAAAGAGTTAAAACAACTTGGTGTTGCTAAAGATAGGTATGATACTATTGGTGTAGGTACTTTTATCTTTAAAACTATTTTGGATTATTTTAATGTTCAAAAAGTTATCACAAGTTCTGCAGGTGTAAGAGAGGGTGTTTATCTTTGTGATATTTTAAGAACATCAAATCATAAGTTTCCATCAAATTTTAATATAAGTGTAAGAAGTTTATTAGATAGATTTATAGATGATGACTCTCAAAGTGCATATTTAGGTAATAATGCTAAAAAAATATTTGATAGTTTAAAACCATTACATAATTTAGATGATAAATATCGCTCAATTTTAGTTATAGCTTCAAAACTACAGCAAGTAGGATTATCTTTAGGTTTTGATAAAAATGAAGATCACGCATTTTTTTATATTTTAAATGGACTAAACTATGCTTTTACTCACGAAGATAAAATATTAATAGCGATTGTTTCAAAGTTTACTAAAAAATCTTTACCAAAGCAGATTGATATTGAATTGTATGAGGAGCTATTACCAAGTATTGAGATAGTTCAGTGGCTAAACTATATGATGACTTTAAATATATCTTTAAATAGTGAATTTACAAAAACTGTATATCAATATGATTTAGAAGATAAAAACTTAATAATATCTGCAAAAGATAAACAATACTTAGTAAATAGAGCATTAATGAAAATTAAAACTCCTATTAAAATGACAATGGAATTAAAATGACACATTGTTCAAAGAACAATTCAAATTATAAAATCTGTATTGTAAAACTATCTGCAATGGGCGATATTATTCATGCAATGGTTGCTTTACAGTTTATAAAAAAAGATCTTCCTAATTGCCAAATAGATTGGATAGTAGAAGATGGTTTTAAAGGTGTATTAGAAAATAATCCACATATTGACAATATATTAACAGTTAATTTAAAATCAATCAAAAAAAATAAAAGTGAAATATTTAATCAATTAAAACTATTAAAAACTTATTCAAAAAACAACTATGATGTTGTTATAGATGCACAAGGGTTATTAAAATCCGCAATAGTATCAAAAATAGTTGGAAGTAGAGTAGTTGGTAGTTTTACAGCAGGTTTTGACAAAGATTCAATAAGAGAATCAATTGCTAGTTGGTTTTATGATAAAAAAGTTTATATACCATATGAAAAAAATGCAATAGATAGAAATATAAAAGTTTTATCTGAACCTTTAGAAATAAAAATAAATAAAGATGATATTTTAAATAAAGAACCATTTTTATTTTATAATAAAGACAATAACTATACTAATGAATCACAAGCAAAAATATTGTTTGTTGTAGGTGCATCAAAAGAGAATAAAATATACCCAAAAGAAAAATTTCTAGAGTTAGCACAACGACTTGATGAAAAGATTTTAGTTGTATGGGGTAATGATGAAGAGTATGAGACTGCTAAATGGTTAGAATCAAATTCCAATTTAATAGAAGTAGCACCAAAAGGTAACATAGATAAATTAAAATTTAATATTCAAAATTCTAAACTGGTTATTGGTGGCGATACTGGTCCTACACATATGGCATGGGGATTAAATGTAGCTTCTATAACTATATTTGGTAATACACCAGAATATAGAAATACATATATTACAAATATAAATAAAGTTATAAAATCAAACAGCTATGTAGATCCATTAAAGTTAAATAAAAATGATTTTACTATTAGAGATATAAAAGCAGTTGATATATATAATATTGCAAGAGAGTTGCTGAGTGAATAAATATCGTTTTAGATATTATCTTTATAAAGTTTTTCAATTCTTTTTTAGGTACACTCCAAATATAATAATAAAATACTTTTTATTATTACTTTCTAAACTTTTATTTGTATTTAATAAAGAGCATCGTTTTATTGCAGATGTAAATTTAAATTTAGCATATAATAATTCATTAACAAAAGAACAAAAAAATAATATAGTGAGTAAATCATATAAGTCATTAATGTTTAATCTGTTTGAATATATGGAAAATCAATATATAACAAAAGATAAATTAGTTGCAAAAGCAACTATAACAAATGAAAATGTAATTTTAGATGCAATTAAAGAGAAAAGAAAAATCATCTTTGTAACAGCACATTATGGTGGATGGGAACTTGCTATTCCATATATTGCTTTAAAGTATGGAACATTAGCAGTAGTAAATAAAAAAATGAAAAATGAATATATAAATAATATGTATGTTGAAGCAAGAGATAGAAATAATATAATAATGTTAGATAAAAAAGTTGCTGCAAAAGGGATGATAAAAGCTTTTAAAAATGATCATTTTGTGGCAATTGCAATAGATCAAAATACAGACAATGGTGTAGAGATAGATTTCTTTGGTACTAAAGCTATGGCTACTGATGCACCTGCTAGATTAGCTTTGAAATTTGATGCAGTTATAATACCTGTATTTGCAGTTTGCAAAGGGTTTAGAGAGTATGAGTTGAAAATATATGATGCTATTGATCCTACATCTTTTAAGTATAAAACTGAAGATAAAATTCAAGAGTTAACACAAAAACAACATAGTGTTATAGAGAAACAAGTAAGAGATATTCCTGAACAATGGTTTTGGCAACATAAAAGATGGAAATACCATAATCCTAAATTATATGAGAGTAAGTATGACTAAACTTAGGAACTTAGAAGAGTTTATTAAATATGAGATTAGTTTAAATGATAGCGAAATATTCTCTGTAAATTTTGAAGATAAAAAATATTGGATAAAAAAAGCAAGAGAAACAAAGTCTACAAATATGCATAAGCTTTTTTATGCTATTTTTAATATTGATGTACTTTTACCTGTAGAATATAAAAATGGACAAGAATCTATTGTTTATGAAGTTGAAAAATTAAAAAGATTGAAAACTTATGGGGTAAATGTTCCATATGTTATATATCAAGATAAAAATAATTTTGTTTTAGAAGATTGTGGTCAAGCAATATATGGATATATAAGAGAACCTAAAATAACAGAAGATAAAATGTATTATTTTATAAATAAAAGCATAGAACAACTTTCAATAATTCATAATAATAATGATTTTCATGGTGGGGCACAATGTAGAAACTTTACTTATAAAGATGATAAAGTTTATGTTATTGATTTTGAAGAAAGTTTTATAAATCAAGAGCAAAACTCACGTAATAAAAATATAGATATTAAAACATTACAATTTAGAGATTTGCTTTTATTTATTTTATCATTAACAAAAAATAAAGCCTCTTTTGAGATTGATTATAAAATGATTATCTTATACTATATAAAAATAACGAATAATAATGATTTTATTAATAGGTTCAAGAGTTTAATTAATAAAATATCTTTTTTGACATATTTAAGTAAAATAGGCTTTATTTACAACTTTATGGGTAAAGATTTAAAAAGTTTTTTCAGATTAATTGATATATTAAAAACATTAGATATAATTGATATATCTAAAGAGAAATAGGAATAAATATGTCATTTCAAATTGTAGTAGTAAATCGTTTGGCAAAACTAACAGGTGCCATTGTAAAGACATTAGCTTATCCTTTTCATTTTATTTTTCCAAAGCTTAGATTTACAATCCCAGCACAAAGAGATCCAATAATAAAATCAAAAAAAGAGACTAAAATCCCAAAGATTATATGGCAAACAAATTTTACTGAAAAAGCAAGTTTACCTGTGTATGTGAATTATCTTTTTAACAGATTAATGTCATTAGACTATGAGTATAGATATGTTAGTACAGAAGATAGACTTGAGTTTATACGAGCTAATGCTTCTAAGGATATTATAGAAGCATATGAGCAACTAACAGATGGAGCTTCTCAAGCTGATTTATGGCGATTGTTTGTTTTAAATTTTTATGGTGGAATTTATATGGATATAGATGCACATTTAGTATGGCCATTATCAAAAATAATTAAACCAGAAGATAAAGAGATATTTCTTTTAAATAAGGAACATTATACAAACTATTTTATAGCTACTCAAAAAAATAATCCAATAATTGAAAAAACACTAAATATAATAGTTGATAATATAAAAAATAAAAGAATAGATAGAGGAGTTTATGAATTAACAGGACCAGGAGTATTAAATATAGGAATTGGTGATACTAAGGTTAATCATAGATATTATAAAATTACATGTATACAAGGTAGTTTTACAAATGAATATTTTCAATATATAGATAGACCAAATACCAAATGGACTTATGCAAAAAATGATGATTTATTAAAGAAAGAGAATAATAGTATTTAATGCTAAAAAGTTTTGATTATAATAAATACATAAATTATTTTTTAATAGGTTTTGCTTTTTGTTTGCCTATTTCTAAAGCTGGAACAAGTTTTTTCGAAATAATGATTATATTATTATGGCTAATAGAAGGAAATTGGAAATATAAACTTTCTCAATATAAAACTAACCCATTAATTATTACATTAAGTTTATTTATAATACTTAGTATAGTATCAATTTTTTGGGCTAGTAATATATTTTATGGCTTAGATTATGTATCAAAATATAAACATCTTATAATAATTGCCGTAATTTATACTTCTTTAGATAAAAAATTTATAAAACATATTTTATCAGCATTTTTAATTAGTATGTTTATAAGTGAAGTAGTATCATATGGAATATTTTTTGAAATTTGGAACTATAAAAATATATCACCCCATGATCCTTCCCCTTTTATGAATCATACTGATTATAGTATCTATTTGACTTTTACAGCAATGATTTTGTTAAGTAGAATATTCTACGAAAATAATTTAAAATATAGATTAGTATACATTCTGTTTTTTATAAGTGTAACAGCTAATTTATTTGTAAATGGTGGAAGAACAGGACAAGTTACTTTTTTTATTGTTTTATTTATGTTATTTCTTTTAAATATGAAAAATAAGATTATGGCTATTATCTTTACAATATTAATTTCCATGGTGACATTTATAGCTGCGTATAATTTAAGTCCTAATTTTCATAATAGGTTTAATCAAGCAACAGCTGATATAACAAATATGATAGAACAAAATAACTTTAAAGGTAGTTTTGCAACTAGAGTATCTTTGTGGATTGTTGGAGTTGAACAAATTTCAGATAATTTGTTATTTGGTTCTGGAATTGGAAATGAAATGAAAAATGTTAATTACTATTCTAAAGATAATAATTGGACAACTAATAATTTAGCTAGATATGGAGACCATCATAATATTTTCATCACTTATGGTGTACAACTGGGAATATTGGGTTTGATACTTATATTATTAATTTTTTACTCTTTAATTATTCTAAAATATGAGAATAAACAATATAAAAACTTAAATTATATATTTATAATAACCTATATATTATGGTCATTTGGTGGATTAACATTTCATTTACATGATTCCATAGTCTTTTTTGCATTATTTGCAGGATTATTTAATAAAATTTCATTATTAGAAAAAAGGAGGGAAATAATTTGAAAGGTATAATTTTAGCAGGGGGAAGTGGAACAAGACTTTATCCAATTACAAAAGGGGTGTCAAAGCAATTAGTACCCATCTATGATAAACCTATGATTTATTATCCATTATCAGTTTTGATGCTTGCAGGCATAAAAGAAGTTCTTATAATCTCTACTCCTCATGATTTACCAAGATTTGAAGATTTATTAGGTGATGGGAGTGATATTGGAATGAAGTTTGAGTATATAGTTCAACCGTCTCCTGATGGATTAGCACAAGCTTTTATTTTAGGCGAAGAGTTTATAGGAAATGATGATGTTTGTTTAGTACTTGGAGATAATATATTTTATGGTCATGGTCTTACTAAACTTTTGTCAACTTCTGTTAAAAATGCACTTAAAGATAATAATGCAACTGTTTTTGGATATTACGTAAAAGATCCTGAAAGATATGGGGTAGCTGAATTTGATAATAATGGTAATGTAACTAGTATTGAAGAAAAACCAGAAAAACCAAAATCAAATTATGCTGTTATTGGATTATATTTTTATCCAAACGATGTAGTGAAAAAAGCAAAAAATGTGAAACCATCCAATCGAGGAGAACTTGAAATAACAACTTTAAATCAAGATTATCTTAATGAATCAAGATTAAAAGTTGAACTTATGGGAAGAGGTTATGCATGGCTTGATACTGGTACTCATGAATCACTTTTAGAGGCATCTCAATTTATACAAACAATTGAAAATAGACAATCATTAAAAGTTGCCTGTATAGAAGAGATTGCTTATGAGATGGGATACATATCTAAAGAAAAGCTTTTAGAACTAGCACAACCGTTAAAGAAAAATCAATATGGTCAATATCTAATTAGAAGAGCAAATCAAGGTAAAATATAGATGCAATTTACTAGGACTCAAATATCAGATGTAGTGATAATAGAACCACAAGTTCATGGTGATAGTAGAGGGTACTTTGTAGAGACTTTTAGAGCAGATAAGCTTGAGGAGTTTCTAGGATATAAAATAAACTTTTGTCAAGATAATGAATCGAAAAGTTCAAAAGGTGTACTGAGAGGTCTTCACTATCAATTAGCACCAGATGCTCAAACTAAACTTGTAAGAGTTATACAAGGTAAAGTATTAGATGTAGCAGTTGATATTAGAAAAGGTAGTCCAACTTTTGGGCAATATGTATCTGTTGAACTTACAAGTGAAAATAAAAAGCAATTACTTGTACCACGTGGTTTTGCTCATGGATTTATAGTATTAGAAGATGATACAATATTTGCTTATAAAGTTGACAACTACTATAGTCCACAAAATGATAGAGGAATTGCTTTTAATGATAAAGATTTAGATGTTGATTGGAAAATTAATATTAATAAATTAAATCTATCCCAAAAAGACAAAATTCAACCATTATTAAAAGATACAGATGATTTATTTGATTATGGTGTAGATTATTATGCTTAATCAATTTAATATTCTGGTTACAGGTTCTTCTGGACAAGTAGGAAGTGAGATAAAAGAAATATCAACCTATTATGATTATAATTTCTTTTTCACTAATAAAGATAACCTAGACATTACTAATGAAGAAGATGTTAAAACTTTTGTTAAAAATAATAATATCAATATTATTATAAACTGTGCAGCATATACAGCTGTAGATAAAGCTGAAGAAGATAAGATAAATGCTGACTTAATAAATAGAAAAGCAGTTAAGAAATTAGCAAAAATTTCAAAAGAAAAAGATATAAAACTTATACATATCTCTACAGATTATGTATTTGATGGAAAAAACTTTAAACCTTACTGTGAAGAATTTCAAACAAATCCAAATTCAGTTTATGGACAAACTAAACTTGATGGTGAAAATGAGATGATAAAAATAAATCCTAATAATTCTATTATAATAAGAACATCATGGGTATATTCACCTTTTGGGAATAACTTTGTAAAAACAATGCTGAGACTTGGAAAGCAAAAAGATGAATTAGGAGTTATATTTGATCAAACCGGTACTCCTACTTATGCAGCAGATTTAGCAAAAACAATATTGGATATAATTCCTATGATAGATAATAATAAAGTTGAAATTTATAACTATTCAAATGAGGGAGTTCTTAGCTGGTATGATTTTGCTAAAGAGATAATGAGAATGGCAAAAATAGATTGTAAAATTAATCCTATCGAAACATTTCAATACCCAACAACAGCATCAAGACCACACTATAGCTTATTAAATAAATCAAAGATAAAAAAGTATTTTAATATTAATATTCCATATTGGAAAGATAGCTTAGATAAATGTTTAATAAAAATGGGAGAAAGAAAATAATGCTAACAAATAATAAAAATATATTAGTAACAGGATGTGCAGGATTTATTGGAAGTAATTTTGTACCTTATTTCTTAGAAAAATATGAAGAATATAATATTATAAACCTTGATCTTTTAACTTATGCAGGTGACTTAGAAAATCTAAAAGAGTGTGAAAACAATCCTAGATATAAATTTATCAAAGGTGATATTTGTAACAGAGAATTGGTAGAATTTATTTTTAATGAATATGATATTAAAGGAGTTATTCATTTTGCAGCTGAGTCCCATGTAGATAACTCTATTAAAAATCCAGGTGTATTTATAGAAACAAATGTAAATGGAACTTTTACATTAGTAGATGTAGCTAAAAATTACTGGATGGATAAACCATTTATTTATAAAAAGAAGTATCAAGATTGTCGTTTTCATCATATCTCTACAGATGAAGTATATGGAACACTAAATGAAACAGATTTATTTACTGAAGAAACACCTTATGCACCAAATTCTCCATATAGTGCATCTAAAGCTTCAAGTGATATGATTATAAGAAGTTATCAAGAAACTTACGGATTAAATACTGTTATAACAAATTGTTCGAATAACTATGGACCAAAGCAACATGATGAGAAATTAATTCCAACTATCATTAGAAAGGCATTAAGAGGTGAATCAATACCTATTTATGGTGATGGTAAAAATATTAGAGATTGGTTATATGTATTTGACCATTGTAAAGGTATAGATTTAGTTTATCATATGGGAGTAGAAGGAAATGTATACAATATTGGTGGAAGAAACGAGAGAACAAATTTGCAAATAGTAAATACAATTTGTAGTATACTTGAAGAGTATCGCAGTCGTGACTTAATGTCACGAGGAGAAACGCAATTAAGTGCCAACCTTAAACCTTATAAAGATTTAATAACATTTGTAGAAGATAGAGCAGGACATGACAGAAGATATGCGATAGATGCTACTAAGTTAGAAAATACACTTGGTTGGAATGCTGATGAAAATTTTGATAGTGGTATTATTAAGACTATTGAGTGGTATTTACCTAAATATATGATTTAATTTAGGAAAGGTGGAATATTAATGTTAAATATAAATAGAATTGGTATTATCATGTATGGATTATTAGGTGATGTTCTAATGAGAACTCCTATCATTAGAACTTTAAAGAAATATTACAAAAATTCTGAAATATATGCAATTGTAGATCCCATTGGAAAAAGTGTACTTGAAAACAATCCAGATATTGAACACATTATTGTAGCTAATAGAAAAAAAGATAATAAGCTTAAGTATATTGCTAATAAAATAAAAATCCAATATCAATTGTATACATTAAATTTAGATATGATTATTGATTTATATGGTGGTAGTTCAACAAAGAATATGCTAAAGTTAGCTCCTTCTAAGTATAAAGTTGGTTATTATGATAGTAAAATTTGGAGTAAAAATATAAAATTTAATAAAGACTTTAATATTAGTCAATTTAAAAATCAATATCACCTTACAAATAAACTATTTCCTTTGATTTCATTTATTAACTTTAAAGCAAATGAACTAAATACAAGACCATTTATATATTCAGATAATAATACTGATTTAAATATAAAAAAATATATTGAAACATTTGTAGAAAAAAAGAATAATTATTATCTTATCTCTTTGGGGTCAGGTGATTTAGGAAAAATACTTGAATTAGAAAAAACGTATGAAATTATAAAGTTTATACAAGAGGAATACAATTTAACTCCAGCAATAATTCTAAATCCTGGACAGGAATTTTTACAAGAAAAGCTTATTAAAGAGTATTTAATACCTAATGGAATTGAGTTTATTGAATTAAAACCATTATCTATAAAAGAGATAGTTTCATTAATGAAGTATAGTGAATTTATTATTGTACCTGATACTGGTTTATATCATATTGCAGTTGCTGTTGGTATTCCAATATTTTCAATTTTTACATATACTAATCCAAAACTTGTAGAACCTTCTTCTGGTAAGTTTAAATTATGTTATAAAGAAATAGATGAATATGATATTTTTGGTTTAAATAAATGTACAAAAGAGTTAGATATTAAATACTTAAAACAATGTTTCTCTAACTTTTATTTAAATTAAACTATTTATGATTATTATATATGCTAAAAAAAGTTTTTTAATACTGTTTTAATCAATTTATGTAATAATTACATTCAATTTTTAACATATATTATATTTTTATACCTACAGGAATAATGATATTAAAATTTATAATCAATAAGGAGTTAATTTGAATATTATATTTTCGACAACACGTCAATGGAATCCTGGTGATGAATTTATTTTGATGGGAGTTATAAATCTTTTAAAAAAATATTTTAAAGAAGAAGAAAAGTATTTTAATCCTATTATTTATAATAGAAATCCTCAAATAAGAAGAGCAAGAAAAAGAGACATTATAAAAGGTATTGATAATATTATTGGAAAAGATTTTTTAGAAAAATTTAGAGATAATTCTGTAAAAGACAGACAAGAAATGAATTATGCTGATTTAGTAGTATTTGCAGGATCTCCTGAGTGGTGTGGTCGTAGATTAAAAAAACTATATTCAAGTATTCTTGATTACAATATTCCAACTATATTACTTGGAATAGGAACTGATTCAAAAGAACCACTA
Organism: Campylobacterota bacterium; assembly: GCA_034723795.1. GTDB lineage: Bacteria > Campylobacterota > Campylobacteria > Campylobacterales > Arcobacteraceae > JAIOSF01. Next base: position 979 of record JAYEPG010000223.1, on the reverse strand, counting down.
CAATTTGATAATAATAGTTTTACTAAATCTGAAATAAATGTTTATAAAAATCTGACAAAACTAGTAGTTTGTAGAGATAAAAATACATATGCAGCTTTTAAAGATTTTGATTTTTCAGCACAGTTACCTTGTCCAGCTTTTTTTTCTAGTAAAGAATTTAAAGAAATTAAAGAAGTAAAAAAAATAGGATTAATATATAGTACAAATAATGCAGAAGGAGGAAATGATGTGTCTTCTGAAACTCATAAATATTTACTAAATTTATACAATAATATACTAGAAAAATATAAAAATAAATATCAATTTGAATTTATTGCTCACTATATAGATGAAATTCCAGAATTTCAAAAAGACTTTTCAAATCAAAAGATTCATTATTCTTATGACTCTAAAGATTATTTGGATATTTATTCTTCCTTTGATTTTGTTATAGGTTGTAGAGTTCATGGACTGGGAATTTGTGCCTCAATGGGAATACCAGGTATAATGATAGCACATGACCAAAGATCTGAAACAGTAAAGGGGTTTTTAGCTCAAGCAATTAAGGTAAATGAGCCTTTCGATAAAGTTGTTGATGTGCTTGAAAATAGTATTGACAATATAATTTTACTAAATGATAAACTAAAACTTCATAAACAAGATACATTAGAAAAATATTTGGAGTTATTTAAAAATAATATGGGAAATTAGTATAATATATTTATTATACTAATTTCCTAAAAGTGTTTTAATCCATATTTGCATTTGTATACTTCATTTTTCTTATTTTCAACCATTTTTTCATCTAATTCTCTATCATAATCGTTAGAACTTCGTTTATGATAAAGATGAAATTGATTTGTTATAAATCTTCCAGATACTATTTTATAACCAAAACCTTTAAATCTCCAAGTTAAATCAGTATCACTAGCCATTGCTGAGTTTCCAAGTCCTTCATCAAAGCCATTTATATCTAACATTGCTTGCTTGTAAAATGACA
>JAYEPG010000222.1:0-5074 GCA_034723795.1 Campylobacterota bacterium | reverse complement strand
AATAATGTAAATTTAGATACACAAATGAGCACAATGGCACAAAACACTATGATGTTTAATGCAATTCAAAGTTCAATTAAAAAAGATTCCGCATGGTTTAAAAGTGTAATCGATGCATCAGGTAAAAATTAAATTAGGGTATAGGTAATAATGGATCAAATTTTTAAATTTATAAATAATCTTAATTCAGGACAAAGAGCAGTAATAATTGGTGGATTTTCTGTTTTATTCCTATTTTTAATAGGGTTATTAATATATTCTAATATCAAATCACAAGATGAAAAGTTAAATTTTACAATTGCTTCAAATCTAACAAAAAATCAAGTGTTATTAGCAAGTAGTGAACTAGATGCTGCAAATATTCCATATGCAGTAGTAGGAAGTGGAAATAGATTATCTTTAAGAACAAATCAAATGAATATTAATGTTGCAAAAATAAAACTAATTACGAGTGATGCTTCAACACAAAAACATTCAGGTTGGGAAATTTTTGATAAAAGTTCTTTGGGGACAACAAACTTTGAAAATAAAATTAAATATTTAAGAGCAATGGAGGGTGAATTAGCAAGATCACTACAATCATTATCAGGAGTATTAGTTGCCAATGTAAAAATTGCAATTCCAAAAGAATCTGTTTTTACACAGAAAAAGACATTGCCAAGTGCTTCTGCTGTACTTACGCTTAGAGAAGGTACAGTATTAACTCAAAAACAAATAGATGGAATAAAAAACTTTATTGCATCTTCTGTTCCAAAGTTATTGTCTGAAAATATCAAATTAATTAACCAAAATGGAAGTTTATTAGAACACTCACAAAGTGATATTGATGATTTAAAATATATACAACATGAAAAATATAAGATTAAATTAGAAAATGATTACGAAAATAAAATTGTTGATTTATTAAGACCATTTATTGGTGGTCAAAGAGTTATTGCTAAGGTTTCTGTTGAATTAGATTTTACAAAACAAGAGATAAGTCAAGAGATATTTGAACCAGAAGGTACAATAAGAAGTCAACAAACAACGGAAATTGCTTCTGCTGCTGAAGGGACAAATGCAAATAAAAGTGCCGCACCAGGAGTTGATTCTAATATTGAAAACCCTGATAATGGTTCAAAAGGAGAACAAACTAAATCTTCGAAAGAGGAGGCCAAAAATGTTACAAACTATGAAATCTCTAAAAAAGTTATAAATGAACATAATTCAGCCTATGCTAAAATATCTAAGTTAACTGCTGCTGTTACATTTGATTCTGCAGTATTAGAAAAACTAGAAAACAAAGAAGAGTTTTTACAAAATATTAATGCAATTGTTCAAGAAGCTGTTGGTTATCAAGTAAAAAGAGGAGATAGTGTTACTGTTAAAGCTTTTAAATTCCTTGGTTTAAAACCATTTGGTGAAGCTGGTGGTGAAGATGAGGCTGGTGCTGAAGATGACTTAGGTTTAATTTCTACCAAATCTTTGATACAAGAGTTTGGTGAATATGTTCAATATCTTATTGCAAGTATTTTATTATTTGTTTTTTACAAAAAATTTATAGCAAATAATGAAATAATGCTTTTAGATGGTGAAGGATCAAAAGCAGGAGCAGCAGGAGAAGATCAAGATGCATATAATATGGCATCTGATGAGTTTGATTCTATGAGTGCACAATCCAGTTTAAAAGCAAAAGTAAAAAGTCAGATATTAAATAACTTAGATGGTTTAGATCCTGAAGAGATGGCAAAATATGAAATATTGATTGAAGAGATTGACCAAGCAGTAACAGATAATCCAGCAGAAATTGCAAAAATGATTGAGATGTTATTAGGTGAGGGTGATGCTGTGTTAAAATCTGGAAGAAAGGATAGCTAATATGCCAAACAAAGAGACAAATCACGATTTACTTCAAGGTATGTCTATGATGGAAAGAGTAGCAAACTTTCTTATTTTAATAGGTGAGGAAGCAACTGTTAAAATTTTTCAAAACTTACCTAAACAGTTAGTTGAAGATTTATCAATTGCAATTACTCAAATAAATTCTATTGGAAAAGAGACATCATTAGCTGTATTAGATGAATTTCATCTATTTATAAAATCTAATGCATACATAAGTTCTGGTGGATTTGAGTATGCAAAAGATATTTTATATAAGTCACTTGGAAAAGCAGAAGCAGATGCAGTATTAGCTAAGTTATCAAGAATGCAAGAAGCTCAACAATCTTTTGCTTATTTAGATAATATTGATCCAAAACAGCTTGCAGATTTTATTAAAGATGAATCTCCACAAACTATTGCTGTTGTATTGTCACATATGGATGCTGCAGATGCTTCAGAGGTTTTAACAAAGCTAGATGATAGTTTAAAAGTTAAAATTAGTATGCAAATGGCAACTATTAAAGATGTATCACCAAGTATTGTTCAATCTATGTCAAATGTTTTGGAGAAAAAACTAGAGTCGTTATTAGCATCAATTGTTACTGTTGGTGGAGTTAAAACAGTTGCTGATATGTTAAATAAAATGGGACCAAAATCAAGTGATATTTTAAGTAATATTTCTGGAATAGATCCTATTTTAGCTGGAAAAATAAAAGAAAATATGTTTATTTTTGAAGATTTATTAGAATTAGAACAAGCACATATAATGAAAGTAATTGGAAATGTTGAGACTGAAGACTTAACAGTAGCTCTAAAAAATTCTCCACCAGAAGAGATGGAAATTATACTTGGAGCTATGAGTCAAAGAGCCAAAGATAGATTTAATGAGGAGTTTGAAATGCTTGGAAAAACTAAAATCAAAGATATTGAAGAGGCTCAAAAGAAAATACTTGAGGTTGCTATGAGACTACTTGAAAGTGGTGAGATTGAAAGAGCAGAAGAGGAAGAATAATGGCTTCAAATAATGTTAATTCAAAATCACAAATAATAAAATCAGATTCAGAAATTCAATCATTTGAATTAGGAAACTTTATACCCACAAATACCCCATCTGAATCTCAAGTTCAAAGTAGTGCTAAACTAAATGATAAAAGCATAAATGGTAATATTGATCCTGTATTAGAAGAGATTAAAAACTTACAACAATCTATTGCTTATATGAATGAAAAAGTTTCACTTATTGAAAGTGATGGTGTAAAAGGTAGAGACCTTGATAAGCAACTTATAGAAGCACTAAAAGATTTAAAAAACTATTCAACTTTTTTTGAGCAAGCTACATTTCAAATGGAAACTAAAATACTAAAAACATCATTTTCAATAGCACAAAAAATTATAGCAATTGAGATTGGTGAAAATTCTGCAAAAATAGCAAGAGAAACTATCTTAAGTATTATGTCTAAAATTAAAACTGCTTCAAGAATTACTATACATCTAAATCCAAAAGATTATGTTACTCTTAAAGATCAATTAAACTTTGAAAGTTTTGTTACTTTGCAAGAAGATTCAAATGTAACTGCTGGTGGAGTTGTAATAGCTAGCGATTTAGGAAATTTTGATGGAAATATTGAATCAAAAGTTCAAACAATGTTGGAATCATTAGACGCTGTGATATAAAAACAGTTAAATATACTTATCTCTTATACAAAAACTTATAATTTTCCTTGAAAATCAATTTTTTTATGTTATAATGACTTTAAATAAATTGAAAAGATTAATATGGAATTTACAGAAAAAGATTACAACGCCTTAATTGACACGGAAATTGCTGTTGATGTTATACTGGGTCATACTGATATAACAATAAAAGATTTTCTTAATTTTAGTGAAGGTGATGTATTAGCATTAAATAAAATTGCTGGAGAAGGTGGAGACATCTATGTAAATCAACGTATTATAGGTACTGGTGATATTATTGTTATGGATGAGAAACTAGCAATAAGAGTTCAGGATTCAATGGATTCATCAAAAGTTGTAAACTTCTTCTTTGATGAACAGTCTGTATAGGGTATTAAAATGGCAGTAGAAAATGTAGTGACAAGTAGTTCAGTTGGTTTTGATGGTAATAGTTACACATCAAATGTAAGTAATGATCAATTAACAAATGATGATTTTTTAAGACTTATGATGGAAGAGATGAAAATGCAAGATCCAACTAAGCCTATGGATAGTGCAGCACTTATGGATAGTCAACTACAAATGTCAACAATACAAGCTAATCAAGACATGTCAGCTGCAATGGAATCATTGAAGGCTGCATATGCTTCTTCAGCACTAGCAACATCTGCTAATATGATTGGAAAAGTAATTGAGGATGGTTCATATGGTGATGATGGAATATTAAATTCCTTTACTGTTGAAAGTGTTGAAAATAGGGATGGTGAACTCTATGTTAATGCAAGACAAATGGTTGGGATGGTTGATGCTCTTGTAGATTCTACTAATGATAATAGTTTAGTAATATATGATTCTGATGGATTTATATATGATGGTGAAACTAAGACAAATAATAGAGTTTCCTTAGACCATGAGGGAAGATTTGAATTTAACGAAGACGGAACATTAAAATTATTAGATGGAAATGCTAACATTATTACAAATAGTGAAATAACAGAAAAATATCTTTTTGCGGGTTCTTCTGTTAGATACGCTGAAACACAAAGTGTTATAGCAATGAATTCTATACAAGCGGTTAGATAAAACATAAAATAGATATTTATTAAAATAAATATCTATTTAAAATATTTAAATATAAGTTTTTATTTGAAAATTTATATTTGAACATTTTATATGTTCGTATAATTTATTTTAAAGGAATTATTATGGTTGGAGCATTATGGACAGGTATCTCTGGGCTTTCAGGGGCACAAAGAGCATTAGACAACGAATCAAATAATATAGCAAATGTTAATACTCTAGGATACAAAGCATCTAGAATATCTTTTTCAGATCAAATGTATCAAGATAATATTGGTAAGGGTGTTAGTACATTTGATGTTGAAAAACTTTATACTCAAGGAAATTTAAAAGTTACTGGGGTTGGCTATGATATGGCTTTATCTGGTGATGGCTTTTTTCAAGTATCTGACGGGAATGAATTATACTATTCAAGAGCAGGTAACTTTAGAATGGGAGAAGATGGAAACCTACAAAATGC
>JAYEPG010000221.1:0-5078 GCA_034723795.1 Campylobacterota bacterium | reverse complement strand
TATCGGTCACATAAGTTATAGCTCTATCGCTAGTTGATAGTTCACTTTGTGTAATTTGTTTTGTTGTATCTTCTCTTAATTTTTGATGACTAGTTCTTAACTCTTTTAGTTCATCTAAAATATATCGTTCTATTAGAGGTTTATCAAGTATAGAATTTTGAATTTGTTCATTTTTAGCAAAAAGATTTATAGTAGTTATTATACTGATAATTAGTAATATTTTTTTAATTTAATATTCCTTTGTTTAATTTTAAATATATAAGTGAAAAGCATACCGTCATCTTAGAAAGATAGTAAAATAAAGGAGACATGATACAGTATTATTTGATATGCTCTTCAATTATATATCATAGTAAGCAAAAAGCTTACTATTTTCGTGTTTGCCCACTACCTAATATTTTAAATTTATAAGTAGTAAGTCCATCTATTCCCATAGGTCCTCTTGCATGAAGTTTATTTGTACTTATTCCAACTTCTGCACCAAAACCAAACTCACCGCCATCTGTAAACTGTGTACTTGCATTTAAATATACACAAGCAGAATCAACACTATTTAAAAACAGTTCTGCATCAGTACAGTTTTCAGTGATAATAGCATCTGAGTGACTTGAGCTGTATTGTCTAATATGCTTTATAGCTTCTTCTAAATTTGATACTACTTTTATAGATAGAATATTGTCTAAATACTCTGTATCAAAGTCTTCTTGCGTAGCTTCAACTACATCTATAATTTTCATAGTTTTACTACACCCTTTTAATAGTGTTGAGTGTTTATCAAATTGCTCTTTTAGTTTTGGTAGAAGCTTTGAAGCTACATTTTCATCTATTAGTAAAGTTTCCATCGCCCCACAAATACCTGCTCTTCTACATTTTGCATTTATAGATACATCAATTGCTTTTGTAAAATCTGCATCTTTATGGATATATGTATGACATAAACCTTTATCATGTTTGATAACTGGAACTGATGAGTTGCTACTAATATATTTAATAAGTGCTTCACCACCTCTAGGGATAATTAAATCTAAATATTGGTCTTGTTTAATTAGATTTGCGACACCTTCTCTACTACTATCAGGTAAAAGAGAAATTATATTTTTTGGTAAATCATTTTTTATCAATACTTGTTGTAAAACTTCAGCAATGATAGCGTTACTATATTGTGCTTCTTTTCCACCTTTTAAAATACATACATTTCCACTTTTAAAACACAATGCTGCCGTATCACTTGTAACATTTGGACGGCTTTCATATATGATACCAACTACACCAATTGGAACTGATACTTTTTGTATATTTAGATTTGTTGGTGTTACCCAACCTTCAAGTGTTTTTCCTAATGGATCTTTAGCAGATGCTATTTCTCTAATTGCTTTTGCCATAGCTTCTATTCGTTCTTTATTTAATAGTAGTCTATCCATCAAAGCAGAACTTAAATCATTTGCTTCACCACTTCTAATATCTAATTTGTTTTCTACTACTATTAAATCTATATTGGATATTAAAGCATCAGCCATATCATTTAAAACTTTATTTTTAATATCTCCACTTAGAGTTGATAATATACTTGATGACTCTTTAGCCTCTTTTAAAAATTGTTCCATATTATGCCTCTATATAACTACAACAATAATCCGTAACTGTTTTTATTTTTAAATCAAACTCAGAGTTTGCAGGTACATTAAAACTTTCTGGAGTATTTAACTTTTTAAATTCAGTTTCCCCTGGAAGCCTTATCTCTAACTCACCACTCATCATCTCCATAATCTCAGCTTCTTTTGTATCAAAAGTATATTCACCTACTTGCATTACACCTAAAGTTTGTTTAGTTCCATCTGCTAAAAATATTGTTCTACTTGTCACTTTCCCATCAAAGTATACATTTACCTCTTTTATCATTGATATATTTTCTAATTTTGTCATTTTAATTTTCCTTTTTTAATTCTAATGCTTTTTTATATGCATCACTTACTGCTTCTAGCATTGCATATCTTACATTATTTCTCTCTAATGCTCCATATCCTGCTGCTGTTGTACCACCTGGACTCATTACTCCATCTTTTATAAGTGCCGGATTTTCATTTGCTATTAGTGGAGCAAAACTATTAAATAATCCTGCTACTAAAATAGATGAATCTTCTCTTTTAAGACCAGCTTTAACAGCACCATCAGCTAAACTTTCAGCTATTAAAGCTAAATATGCAGGACCACTTCCAGCAACTCCTGTAGCAATATCTAGTTCATTTTCACTATTTAGCCATAAAGTTTTTCCAATTTTATCAAAAATATTTATTGCACTATGTTTTAACTCTTCATCACCTGTAATAGTTGTCATAGATTTAAGATAACCTGCCCCTAAATTTGGCATAGTTCTTATATAATTTTTTGCTTTTATATGAGTCTTTAGACTTTTTATTGATGTACCTGCTAAAACAGAATAGATAGAATCAGCAACTCCTGTTAACTTTGGTGATAATTCAGGCAAAGAATAAGGTTTTACACATAAAACTATATCTTTTCCACTAATATCTTCATTGTCATCAATTACTCTTGTAATAATTTGTGGTAATTTTTCTTGTAAAGTATTTAATGATTTTTCATTTCTACCAAGTACTTCTATGGTACAAGTATCAACCAAACCTTCAATAAGTGATACAGCCATATTACCATTTCCTATAAATGTCAATTTCATTATTTTCCTTTTTTTGTCTCTTTTTTATTTGTAAATAAAGTACCTTTGTTATGAACACCATCTATTAAATAATCTCTAGCCCCTTGCAAATCATAACCACTACATAAAAACATATCTCTGTTTTTAGACATAATATATTGGGCTGCTTTAAGTTTTGTTACTATTCCACCTGTTGCAAACTCTGAGTTTGGTGTAAAATCTTGATTTAACTCTTTATCTGTTATTTCATTTACAATCTTTTGAAGTTTTGCATCTTTATGTTCACTTGGATTTTTATCGTAGTACCCATCTATATCACTAAGTATCACAAGAACATCTGCATTTGTATAGTGTGCTACATGTGCAGATAACTGATCATTGTCCCCAAAAAGTTGGTCTGGTGTAGTTGAAATATCATTTTCATTTACAATTGGTAAAATATCATTTTTAAGTGTTCTATCTATAATATCTTGAAATATTCTAGTATGAACACGGCTGTCAAAATCCTCTTCTGTTAAAAGTATTTGAGATATATTTACATCAAAAATATCAAATTTATTTTTATAACTACTCATTAATATTGGTTGACCAATAGAAGCCAAAACCTTTTTACTTGTAGGTATGTTTCTATTTAACTGTACTGCCGTATATCCAGCTGCTACTGCACCTGAAGATACTAATATAACCTCATATTTTTTTCTAGCTTCTGCTATTAAAGATACAAGGTTCAACATCCTCTCTTTTGCTATATCTGTTGTTTCTGTTAAAACAGAACTTCCTACTTTAAAAACTATTCTTTTCATTTATTTTACCCCTTTTGTAGTAATTTTATATTTTTATTTAGTCTACTATTTTATATCCTCTATTTCTAATAGTATCTATCATACTAATACCAAATCTTTTTTTTAATTTAGTTCTAATTTGATTTATATTTACCTCTATTGCATTTTGACATATTAGTTCTGGTTCTTCCCATAATGTATAAAGCATCTCCTCTTTCGAGATGGGTTGTCTATATCTATTTTGTACTAAATAAGACAATATATCACAAGCTTTACCTTTAATATTAAGTTCATTGTTAGAAGTATCTAGTATCTCTTTATATTCATTATCTATCATAAAATAATCTTTATAAGAAAAAACTTTTGAAAAGTTATCCCTATGTATAGATTCTAGTTTAGCCATAAGTAAATCATCATAAATGTCTCTTTGTAAAACAAATAATGCACCATGTTTCAAACATGATATTTCAAATTTTTTAGTAACATTTTCTGAAATGATTATAAAAGCTGTATCTTTATTTTCAGTAACATTTAACAAATCTATACAATTATTCAAATCATCTTCATAGATAAGTACAAGGTTATAAAATCTAACTTCAAGATGATAAAGAGCATCATCTAGTTCTATTGTTTTATCTGTTATATAAAGATTGTCACTCTCTAGTTTTTCAACTATATTAGTATCTGCATTATATGTTAATAATCTCATAGATTAAAGCTTTATCCTTTTTTGTGTATCATCTTCCCATATTAAAATAAACTCATTTTTATCTTTAACTATATCTTTTATTATTGAAATATCAACGTCATCATTATTTGCAAAAAACTTTTCTATAGATTCACGTGCTAGTTTTATATCTGGATTATCTTCAAACTCTAGCAATAATGAGTTTTCATCTAATACTATTTTTTGTTTTATCGCTTTAAAACTTTTAAATACCCCAAGAAATTTAAAAAATTCTAGTTTATCTTCTCTTGGAATTAAAAGATAGTTTTTTATGTAAATGTATTTCAATTTGACCCCTTATATTTTATCTCTCTTATTACTAATAAAAGAATACCAACACCAGCAACCAATGCACCTATCTTTTCCATACTAAAGTTTAACCTTTAAAACTGACTTATTATCAAATGATAAGATTAAACTATCTTTAGTTTCTAAAATATTATTTATTATTGATACACTTATATCATCAATAATTTCAAAAAAACTCTCTATGTGCTTTTTTGTCTCTTCTATATTTTTGTGTTCATCAACACCTATTAATAAAGAATTTTCATCAAAAATTATTTTTTGATAATTTTGTTTCAAATTTACAAAAGTACCTGTGTATTTATAAAAATTTAATTTCTCTTTTTTTGGTAAATTAAGATAATTTTTTACATATATAAATTTCATTTATTTATTCCAATCTGTATTTATTTATACTTACAATATACAATATATTACTTAAATATAAATTAATACTTACATATAATAAGTAAAATATTTACATACATTATGTAAATAAATATCTTTTTTATGTTTATATAAAACTATATTAAACTATTTTTTAAATAATTTTACTGTATAATTTCACAAATAGTTTATATAAAAGGATTAATTTGGCTTTATTAGATAATGA
>JAYEPG010000220.1:0-5131 GCA_034723795.1 Campylobacterota bacterium | reverse complement strand
ATCATGCTGTAAATGAACTGATGTTTCATCTTATTATATCTATTGTAATTATTGCAATTTTACTAGTATTTACTTTAGGATTTAAAGAAGCGATTATAGTATCTTTAACTGTTCCTATGATTTTAGCACTTACACTTTTTATAGGATTTTTAATAGGTGAAACTATAAATAGAATTACCCTTTTTGCACTTTTACTTTCTCTTGGATTATTGGTTGATGCTGCTATTATTGTTATTGAAAATATCCATAGGCATCTACATAGTCATGATAGCAAAGATAAAACAGTAAAGCAGATTGCAATTGAAGCTACAAACGAGATTGGAAACCCTACAAATATAGCAACTTTGGCTATAGTAATGACATTTATCCCTATGTTTTTTGTTGGTGGTATGATGGGGCAGTTTATGCATCCATTACCTGTGTTTGTACCTATTGCATTGTTGATGTCTTTGGTTGTTGCTTATATATTTACACCATATTTAGTAAATAAAATGTTAAAGAAGGAGCACTAATATGAGTCAACATAAAACCAATAAACTAGAAACTATTATACATGCTATTTTGTTAAGTCGTGGAAAAAGAGTTTTAGTATTATTAACAACTTTATTTCTTTTTGCATTTTCTGTATATTTAATTCCATTAGAGATAGTAAAAGCAAAAATGCTTCCAGGAAAAGATAGTGATACATTTTCTATCTATGTAGATTTACCTGAAGGATCATCTATAACACAAACAAAAGAGGTAACAACTTGTATAGCTAAAAAACTTCAAAAAGAGGATATAGTTACATCTATCTCTGTATTTTTAGGGGAAGGTTTACCTCTTGATTTTGCAGGGATGGTAAAAGGTAGTGCTTTAAAAGATGGTGAAAATGTATCTGAAATAATGGTAAATATAAAAAAGAGCAGAGTATAGAGATGAGCAAAGTTATAATCTTATTCATAGAATAAGACCTGTATTACAAGGAGATTGTAGTATAAATGGTGCAAATCTAAAATTTACAGAGTTACCATCTGGTCCTCCTGTTTTAGCAGATGTAGTTGCTGAAGTTTATGGTGGAGATAGTTTCAATAATAGACTAAAAGTTTCTCATAAAATTGCTGAGGTATTTAAAAAACAAAAAACTTTAGTAGATGTTGATGTGCTAGCCCATCAAGCATATAAAAAATATGGTTTGATTTTAAATAACAATAAAGTTTTAAGAAGCCAAGTGAGTTTATCTCAAGTAAAAAAGATACTTTTTCTTGCATTTGAGGGGATGAATATTGGTGTGGTAAATGAAGAAAATGCACAAAATCAAATCCCAATATTTTTAAGACTGGATGATAGTAGAATTTTTAATAGTAACGATAAAGATGCAGTGATGAGTAAACTGTCAAATCTAAAACTTATGAATAAAAAAGGTGATATGATACCTTTAAGTGAGTTCGTTACAATCCAAGAGCAACTTCAAGAGCCAACACTTACATCAAAAAATTTAAAACATATGATAAATGTAATAGCACAAACAGATATGGATAGTCAAATATATCCGCTTTTAGATTCAAGAACATTTATCCTAGAAAATTTTACGCAAGAGTATGAAGTTACTAAAACTAATATGTTAAATCTATCTCTAAAAGATAAAAAAACTGGTGAAGTTTTTGATATAGTTTTTGATGGAGAGTTAAAAGTTACTATTGATACATTTATTGAACTTGGTGGTGCATTTATTGGTGCTTTGGTGCTTATCTTTTTACTAATGGTTGTTTACTATAAAAACTTTGCTTTAGCTGGTGCTGTTGTTCTTGGTAGTTTTGTATCTATTATTGGAGTTATTTTTGGTCATTTTGTGATGGATGTGATAACTGTAGATAGATTTTATTTAACTGCAACTTCACTTATTGGATTTATTGCACTTATTGGTATAAATTCAAGAAACTCATTGCTTATTATAGATTTTGCAATGCAGCTTATGGATGAAAAAGGTTTTGATGCAAGCAAAGCAATATCAGTGGCAACTGCTACACGAGCAAAACCAATTTTACTAACAGTTTTAGCAATTGTATTTGCAAGTAGTTTACTAGCAGGTGATGCAGTATTTGGTGGGCTTGGTGTTGCACTAATTGGTGGTACTTTAATAGCCTATTTAGTTTCACTGTTTTTTGTTCCAGTTACTATTTTAAATAGTTTAAAAAAAATGGAAAATAAAATCTAAATAATTTTTTGATATAATAAGAAAAAAAATGGAGACAAAATGAAAAAATTTTTAATGTTAGCGATGTTTGTTGTAATTTCAATGGTAAGTACAGGTTGTGCTACTTGGGACGGTGTAAAACAAGATAGTCAAGAGGGTTGGGATGCAACAAAAGGTGCTATTCATGAGGCAACCCAATAGTATCTTAACTACAACTAATTTATTATTCAGATAATACTTTAATTAAGCCCATTTTCGATAAAATAATTATAAATTAATTATATTTAATAAAATGGATGCTTAATGATTGTTAACATAACTTTACCAGATACTTCGTACGATATTACTATAGATAAACTTCAGACAATTACTTTAAATAAAAAAGTTGTTGTAGTAACAAACCCAACTATTTCAAAACTTCATTTAGACTATTTAACTTCAAAGTTAGATATAAAAGATTTAAGTATATGTGAAATACCAGATGGTGAACAATACAAAACTCTTAATACAATTGAAAATATACTTGAACACTGTTTTGAACATAAACTAAATAGAAGTTCAGTACTTATTGCTTTTGGTGGTGGTGTGATTGGGGATATGACTGGATTTACTGCTTCATTATATCAAAGAGGGATAGAGTTTATTCAAATTCCTACTACACTTTTATCTCAAGTTGATGCTTCAGTTGGTGGAAAAACAGGTGTAAATAATAAGTTTGGAAAAAATTTAATAGGTGCTTTTCATCAGCCAAGTGCAGTTTATATTGACTCATCTTTTTTAAATACTTTACCTACAAGAGAGTTCGGTGCTGGTGTAGCTGAAGTTATAAAAATGGCAGTTTGTTTTAATAAAGATTTTTTCCAATGGTTAGAACAAAATGATTTAAGAGATGATAAAAATATTGATATTGCTATACAAAAATCTGTAGAGACTAAAGCATGGGTAGTAAGTCAAGATGAGAAAGAGAAAGGATTAAGAGCTGCACTTAATTATGGGCATACATTTGGTCATGTGATTGAAAATGAAACTAAATATGAAAAATACTTACATGGAGAAGCTGTAGGTATTGGTATATGTATGGCAAATGCAGTTTCTGTAAAACTAGGTATCATGACTCAAGATGAATCTAATAGAGTAGAAAACCTATTAAAATCTTATGATATTCCTACTACATACAATATTAATGATGTTGAAGATTTCTATGAGCATTTCTTTTTAGATAAAAAAAGTTTAGATAATAAAATAAAATTTATTTTAGCAGTTGGTATTGGTGATTGTAAGATTACTGATGAAGTTTCAAAAGAAGATATAATAGATATTTTAAAAGGTTTTTAATGAAATTCTTTCTCTCTTTTATACTTTTAACAATTTTATCTACACAAACGTTGTTTGCTGCTAGTGAAGATGATAAAAAACAATTACAAACTTTACAAGAACAATTAATAGAGATAAATGAAGAGTTAAGTGAAAATATTTGGATAACAAGATATAACAACTATCTAACATATAGAAAAATTGAAAAAGAACTTGTAATCATTAAAAAAGATGCAAAAAAATATGGAAGATGGAAAGGTGAAAAATATAAAGAACTTTCATATCAACTATACAACAAAATAAAAATAAAAGAGAATGAGCTTGAGTTAATAAGTGAATATAAAGATTCTCCAATAGGGAAAAGAATAAAGCCTGAACCTATTACAAAAGCACCTGATGTTACAAATCCATTTATCATAATAGAAGCATTATCATATATACAACTATTAAAAGAAAATATTGCAAACTATAAAGAGGTAAATATAGAACTAGCAAAAGTTTTAGAAAAGATCCAATCTAAAATAAATATTTTAAATGATATAAATAAATTAGATAAAATACAAAAAGAAAAAAATAATAAAGAGTTAGATAAATTAAAACTAGAGTTAAAAAACTTTGTTATGGTAGTTGATATTGTATCAACTACACATGAAGTTTATGATAGAAAGATTGTTCAGATTACTCAAGAGGTACATAATTCAATATCTGATGAGATAAGCAGAAGTATAAAACTTTCTCTTCTTGTACTTTTATTTATTGCTATATCTTTTGGTATAAAATTTGCTTTAAAAAAATATATTCAAGATGATGATAAACAATATACAACAAATAAATTGATAAACTTTATATCTATAATTATAATTATATTTATAATATTATTTTCGTATATTGAGAACGCTTCATACTTAGTTACAATTCTTGGTTTTGCTTCTGCTGGTATTGCTATTGCATTAAAAGATTGGTTTATGTCTATGTTTGGATGGATGGCTATTATGACCTCTGGAGCTATTAGTGTAGGTGATAGAATTAAAGTTACAAGAGATAGTATAGAGGTTGTTGGTGATGTTTTAGATATATCATTATTTAAAATAGCAATAAGAGAAGATGTAACACTAACATCATATAGAACAAATAGAAGAAGTGGTAGAGTCTTTTTTATACCAAATAACTATATTTTTACAGATATGATATCAAACTACACATTTGATGGTTTAAGAACAGTTTGGGATGGTATAGATATATATATCACATTTGATTCAAATCATAAAAGAGCAGTAGAACTAGCAAAATCAATTACTACTTCACATGCAAAAGGTTATACTGATCTGACTAAAAAAAGACTTCAAAAAATGAGAAAGAAGTATGTCTTAAGAAGTGCAAATCCAGAGCCAAGAATATTCTCTATGATTGAGCCGTATGGTATTGTTATATCAAGTTGGTATTATACAAATTCACATGCTACATTAGCCTTGAGAAGTACAATAAGTATGGAAATTTTAGAAGCTTATAAAGCAGCAGATGATATACAAATCGCATACCCTACACAAACATTAAGAGTATCAAACAATTCACAAGTTGAAGCTGAAAACTTATTACCTGGTAGTCAAAGTGCAAGTGGATTATTTGATCCACCTGCAAATA
>JAYEPG010000219.1:0-5141 GCA_034723795.1 Campylobacterota bacterium | reverse complement strand
TTTTTTATCAAGTTCTATTTGTTCTATACTACTTTTTTGAAATTCTTCAATTATATCTTTTGGGTTCAAAATAAACTCCTATTTATTAATATTATTCTATCCAAACCACAGTTAAAAATACTGAAAATTAACAGTAGTTTTAAGCAACATCTTCAACAGCATTTTCATACCTAAAAAATCTCCTAATCCACATATTTAAAACCTCTTATTCATCAGGTTCTAATTAACTAAAATATCTACTATATTTTCTTTTTATACCATTATCTATACTTTAATTTTTGTTAATCTTCTTTTAACTTTTTATATATAGAATATGAGATAGTTTTAAAAAAACTTTTCATACCATTGTTTTTACAATCTTTATAGTGTAAAAATTTATTATTATCAACTACATATAATTTATCAGAAACTTTGATTATTTTGTTTTGACTTTTTAATGCTCTTTCAATTCTTTTTGTACCCTCAAATTTAAACGGAAGAATTGAAAATACAATAGTTGTTTTTCCAATAGTTTTTAGATAATTTATTATTTCAGGAGATGCACCACTACCAACACCTCCTCCTAAAGATGCTATAACATAGATATTTTTAATATTTTTTGTATATCTATAAAGTTCATCTTTGGTTTTTTTATCAACAATAGAACTTCCACATAGCTCATTTCCACCACAACCCAAACCTTTTTTAGATTTTTCGCCAAGTAATATTTTATATTGCGATTTTTTATTTTTCAATGCATTATAATCACTATTTATCGATATAAATCTATACTTATTATCAAATTCAAATATATCATCAAGAATATTAGTACCTCCCCCTCCAATTCCAATTAAACAAATAGTGTTTGTATCGTTATTGTTAAAATATTTATACAATTGTCTTTTGGATTTTTCAATAATTTTTAATAATTCTTCGGATAAAGCATTCATATTAAATAAATCCCATTCTTCTACTATTGTTTACATTTTTAACAGCAATTTCATCTTCAAGTCTACTTATTAAATCTTTAACATTTGTAATAGGTCTAAATTTATTTTGTCTCATTATTGCTGCAAAATCTCCAGGTGTGATGTATCTTAACGACTCAAGATTTGATTTTAAAGAATCTGAGTATTTTAAATTTAACTCTTTTGCATAACTTTTGAACATCTTCCAAGATTGAACACTATTTAAATAATCAAACTTTAACTTCATATCAAATCTTCTAAGACTTGCTTTATCAAGATTATCCATTAGGTTTGTAGTTGCTATAAATATACCATCAAAATTTTCCATCTGTACAAGCATCTCATTTACTTGTGATATTTCCCATGATGCTTTAGCATTTTCCCTTGAAGATAAGAAGCTGTCAACTTCATCAAAAATCAGAACTGAGTTTTCATCTTTTGCTTCTTCAAATGCAAGTGCAATATTTTTTTCACATTCACCTACCCATTTAGATTGTAGGTCACTACCTTTTTTTAGTACAGTTTTTTTATCTAATATGTCAGCTATATATTTACCAAATGCACTTTTACCAGTTCCTGCAGGACCATATAAACAAAGTCTTGCATTGCAAGTCTCTTTTATACCATTTGCTAACTCTTCAAGATTTGTAGTTGTATGGATAAAGTTTGGATTATAGTTATTTGGTAAAGCTATTGAGCTATTGTATTTTATCTCTTCATAACCTTGTGCTTTTAGTGTATTATTTAACATTAGCGTAAATACTTCATCTTTATTATCACAAGATAAACTAGACACTACCTTTGAAGCTTTACTTACTAGTGCAGGTGCTACATTGTCATTTATAGATATTTTTGAAATAGTTTCACCAGATACCATATCGTTAGCATAAGTTTTTAATATCTTTTCCCTTTGAGATTTTTTTGGGATAGGTACTTCTATAGCCATATCAAATCTTCTAACTAATGCATTATCTATTGAATATATATTATTGGTAATCCAAATTGTAGGTATGTTGTTTGTTTCAAGAGTTTTATTGAACCATGCTTTGTTCTGTTGTCTTAATAATTGTCCATAATCTCCTCCATCATTAAATACATCTTCAGCTTCATCGTATAGTAAAAGTGTATTCTCATTAGATAGTAGTGCTTGAGATATTTTATACCCTTTTAGTCTACTAGTACCATCTATAGCTTCATTTTCATTATTGATATAACTTACTTCAAATAGTTTCACTTTTAATTGTTCTGCAATAACTTTAGCCAGTTCCGTTTTACCAGTACCTGGAAGTCCGTATAAAAGTATATTTACACCTTTTGTTTTATTTGTAATAGAGTTTTGTAAATAAGGAACCATAACATCGATATTGTTTTTGATGTGTTCATAATCCTTAAGTGTTAGATTTGTTGAAGTACAGCTTATAACACTCTCTTTTAACATTGATTCAATATCATCATCAAGATGACAAATATTATCAATAAATTCACTGCTTAGTACTTCAATCTTTCTTTTTACATTATGTATATCACTTCTATTTAGAGTAACTAATGAAGAAACAGCTAGCTTAGAATTTGGATTAAAAGCATCTTTTACTTTTTTAAGAGGAATATGAAGTACTGTAGATACAACTTTAAATAGATGTGATGTATTAAGGTTACTTCCTAAGTAATACAATGAATCCTCCAATACTTCATATTGATTTAAAAGTATTACGAACTCTAGAATCTGTTTTTCATGCTTTTTTAATGAGATCAATTTAGATATTTTTTTAATGTTCTTTTTTAATATCTTAGATGTAGTGAACTTCTCTTTAGCTTCTAATATTTCAAGTTGAGCTCTAAGCTCTTTTAAAATATTATCTTTTGTATAAGAACTACTGTTGGCTAAAACAAACTTTTCAAGACCAACTAAATAAGCAATCTCATCACTTCTAAAATCACCATTATCATTGATAAACTCTTTATGTGCACCTAAATTTAACAGGCTTCTTAATATCCATAAAGATATTTTATCTTGCAATTTTACTTCTACAATTTGTGTTTTATCTACTGCCATCTTTTCCCCTTTATATTTTTTATCTATACACTTACTAAAAACCAAACCTTAGTCTAGCTCTTAGTCTTTACTTCTTCTTATTTTTTTAAATCTCTCTTCACTTTCCTTTCTAAACTCTTTTGGATTAAAATCAGGATCTTTACGACCTTTTTTAGGTGGGTGACTTATAACCATACTGTCGTCAGTATAGTTATCCCTCTTTTGTCTAAATAGTTTTCCTAGTAATTTCTTTGCTAACATAATCATGTGACACCTTCATATTTTATATAATGAAGTATGACACATCATAAAGACAGTTTTATGTCTCTTTGTATAACTATACTTATTGAAATATATTTAGGAGGTATTTAACATGAATGTAAATAAAAAAATAAACATGGATGTTCTTATAGTTGATTTAGAAGATAAATATGCAGTAGGCTTACTGTTGGATAAAAAAAGTGATCTACCAATAGTATCAATAAAAGCAAATAAATATTTTATTGGTGAACTTAAAACTATAGCCAATAGTGCTTTTTGTCCTATAGTAGAAGATGATAAACTAGCATTTAGTTTATATAATATATACAAAATTGGTGTTAATATAGAGAGTCGATTTTTTAAAGAAGTAGCTGAAATATATACATATGTTAATAATCTAGGATCTAGAGATCGGATTATAGGAAAAAATGATTTTAAAAATTTGCTGACTTTTGAACTAGTTACTATAAATGTAGGTATAGAGTTATATGAAAAGGTATTTAATACTCCTGAATTTTTAAGAGAATTAAAGTTAATTAAATCAAAGTTTACAGCTAAAATTGGTTATATATTGCCAATGATGGCAATTAAACAAGATAAAACTCTAAACAGTAATGAGTATATTTTAAATATTAGAAATAAAATGGTCTCTAGTAATAAAGTTGATTTAAAAACTAATAATATATTAGATCAAATTTCTTCATTATTTTATAAATATAAAGTAGAACTATTTACATTAACTGAGTTTATGGGTACTTTATATTTATTAGAAGAAAAACAACCTATGCTAGTAAATATGGTATCTAAAAAATACTCTCTTGATTTAGTATTTAAAATATGTAAAAATTTATTAGAAGATGATATATATTTAACTGATTTATTGACAGTTTATGAATTGATTTTAACATTTTCTCAAAATAATTATCCATATGATTTATTATATAAGAAAATTAAGAAAAATTTGATAAGACCTAAAATGATAAAAATAAAACAAAAAAATTAATAAATGTCTCAATTTAAAAGTTATAAACTATAATCGTTTATAACTTTTTGACATTGTATTTTAAATTTTGATAGACCAAATCTTATTATCCATTCTATAATGGCTAAATTTATCCCCTCATAATCATGAGCGATATAAGTTCGTACGTCATAAAGACCTTTTAAGTCTTCTTTATCAAAATTTTTTAATATGTCAGTAGAGTGAGATTGTTTTAATTTATTAAATTGTTCAGCTATAGCTGTAAGATGCATTAAAATTGCTGGTCTAATAGTTACTTCATCCTCTAGTGCTTTAGTTATACTTCCAGAGTTTTTAACAATTTGTTCAATATATTCTATTTTTTATAATATTAAATATATTTTACTAATAGATTCCTTAGACATATATAGCTCTATCTATGATAAACTTTTTCCCTGTTTTACCCATACCTGTAATATCTGCTAAATCTACGAGTAAACCAAAATGAGCGCTTAGTTCATCTTGTATCTCTTTGATACGACTTATAGCTTTAAAACCATATTTTAAAGCAAATTCTGGCTTTGCTTCTACTAATATATCTATATCACTATTTTTTGTAGCCTCATTGCGTGAGTATGAACCAAAAAGTGCTTTAATATAAAAACCTTCTTGTGCATATTTTGACTTAACAGTTTTAAGGTAGTTCAATATAGTGATTTTATCCACGCTCAACTCCTAAATATAAATATATTTTATTTATTATGTACATTCTATCAAAAATTAAATAAAACAGACAACTAAATCTTTTTTAACCTCTGTATAGCTTCATCCAACTCATCAGATTTCTTAGAGAAACAAAACCTAGCTAAGTTTAAATCTTTACTATTACTATAAAATGCACGAGCAGGAACTGTTGCTATTCCTGTCTTTTCTAAAAGTG
>JAYEPG010000218.1:0-5187 GCA_034723795.1 Campylobacterota bacterium | reverse complement strand
TATTTTCCCTCTACATCTTTAGTCCACAACATATCTGGTAAATTTAACGTTAGTAGTTTTAAGAGCGAAGAATCACCCTGCGCTATATTAGTAATATCGTACGACATGGCAAACCTCAAATTTAATTTAGAATATTTTACAATATTATTAATAAAAATAACGTATTTAGTTTTTAAATATTAATGATATTTATTAGTATAGTATAATAGTTAATTTTAGATACAATATTTTATGAATAATTTAAATACAAAAAAATTAATGGATATTGCACTAAAAGTAGCAAAACTAGATGAGATGCCTTATGATACGAATATAATAGTTGATGGTAAAAATATAAAAAAAGTACTTATTGGTATAGATATGGAAACTCCTGAGCTCATACTTGCTCAAAATTTTGGATATGACTGTGTAGTAAGCCACCATCCAAAAGCTGATTCTTGTGTAGTTGACTTTGCAAAAGTGATGGATGTCCAAATTGACAGAATGGTTAAAGTTGGTGTTCCCATAAATAAAGCACAAAAAGCATTAAAGAAGAAACAGTTAAGTGTAGATTTAGGACGACACGCTTCAAACTATGATCGTGTAAGTTCAGCGGCTAGATTAATGAATATGCCATATTTAAATATACATATTCCAGCTGATTTTATAACAGAAGATATTGTCCAGACAAGACTAAATAAAGTATTTGAAGATAAACCAAAAACAAAACTAAAAGATATAATAGATGAGTTAAATTCATGGGAATATTATCAAAATAAGATTGCACAACCTATTATAAGAGTTGGTTCAAATAATGACTACGCAGGTAAGATAGAAGTTCTTATGGCAGGTGGAACTAATGGAGGAGTTGATGTTATAAAATCATACTTTGAAGCAGGAGTTGGAACTATTATAGCTATGCACGTACCTGAAGATGTAAAAAAAGCTGTAATAGAACAAAACATAGGAAATATTATAATAGCACCTCATATGCCAAGTGATAGTATAGGGTTACTAGAAATCGTAAAAGCGTGGAGAGATGAAGGGGTTGAGGTTACTTGTATGTCTGGAATTGTGGAATAATTAAAAAAGTATGGTTATAAATTACCATACTTTTTTTGAGAATAATGTTAGTCCATAACCAACACTTGTAAAAACATCGGTATGGACAATCTTTTCTTTTGTAAAATACTTTTCATAGAGTGCTTTTACTTCGGGAACTAAGGTAGACCCACCTGTTAAAAATACTTTATCTATTTTTTCAAAAGATATATTTGCTTGCTTTACAGTTTCATGTAAAGCTTGATCTATTTCTTGAATATCATTATAAATAGTTTTATTAAAACTTTCTCTACTTAAATTTAATAAAAATGAATTACTAAAAATATCCATATTCATAGCAGTTGTTTGGCTTGAAGATAAAGCCATTTTTCCATCCATTATTATATTTGAAAAATCAAAAAATAGATTATCTTGTATGAGCTCAAGTAACCTTTGTATTTTTTCTTTTTCATGTGATTTAGGAATCAATTCTTTAAGTCTATTGATAGTTTTTTGATTTATTAATTTTTGAAACAAATGCCATTGGGATAAGTCATGATAATATAAAGATGGAACTACAGTATCTTTATCAACACTTTTATATAAACTTCCTTTACCCAATAATGGAGAAATAAAATTTTTTATAATACTAGAATCAAAACTATTTCCACCAACATAAACTCCATAATTAGATAAAATATCATCACTTCTGTCTATTTTTTTGTTGTTTTTATCAACTTTTATTATTGAATAATCTGTTGTTCCTCCACCTATATCAACAACTAAAATAATCTCTTCTTTTTGAACTTTCTTTTCATAAGACAAAGCCCCGGCAATTGGTTCATATTGAAATATAATCTCTTTAAAGCCAGCTTTTAAAGCTGCACTTTTCAATCTATCTTCTGCTTTTTTATCCAATAATTTATCAAAGTCATTAAAACGTACAGGACGACCTAAAACAACATTTTGGATTTCAGTATTAATTTTACTTTCCATTTTATTTTTAAATCTTTTTAGCATTATGGCTATTAAGTCTTCAATTAAATAACTTTTTGTACCCAAAACGATTTCAATATTATCTTCACTACCCAAAAAAGATTTTAATGACTGTAAATATCTTCCATTAACACCATCATTGATTTCATCAAAGGCATCACTTCCTATATAAAAACTGTGGTCTTCAAAACTATAAAATAGTACAGACCTAGTTTCTAGTTTATTTTTATCCAAATTAATCATATTTATTTTATTATTGTAATTGATTCCAGCAACAGAATTAGTAGTTCCAAAATCAATAGCAGAAGTAACCATATCAAACCTTGTAGTATATTTTACGGAATAATACAAAAGATATACTAAAAAAACTATTTATTGAATTTAAAATCATATTACAAGATAAACCAACTTTAGCATTGTACTTCTTATATTTTATTAATTTTAATATTACCCGCTTATAGGCAGTAATGCTTGAGTTTTGCTAAATTAACTAGTTAATATTTTAGAAAGAGTCTCTTTTAACTTTGGGATATACATTCTAGTAATACTTTCAACAAGCGCCTTATTTACTCCCTCATAATCATGAGCAATAAAATTTCCAACATCATATGCACCTTTTATATCATTTTTATCTAAAAGTTCATAATCATTTTCAAGTTTATTAAGTGTTTCGCCAATTTGAAGTAAACTCATTAATGTTGCATCAAAACCCATTTTATCATTTAACAAAGAATAAATATTATTAAATCTATCTACAAACATTTCAATATCACAGATTTTTTCCCAATATAAACTCTATCCTTTTTATATCAGACATATATTACATCCTTTAAAGCAGTTTCTTGAAAAACTCTACTGTTATTATCAATTGTAGCAAGATCTACTTTGGTGTGAAATATGTTTTTTAATTCCTCTTTAATATCTTTTAATCTTGTAAAAGAGCTAAACCCTGGATATTTTGTACAAAATTTATCACCATCAATATCATACAATATATCAATATCACTGTTTTCATTTTGAGTACTTTTAGCATAACTTCCAAATAAACCTAAAAGTATAAGTCCTTCCTCTTTGTATATAGGCTTTAACTTTTTTAATTTGTCAATAATATCAGGCTGTTTTAAAACACTCATAATATTCCTCTTTTAATTTTATAAAATATTATATCAAAATTTACCTAACTAAATTCATCATAGTTTCTACAAGAATAATCTATAAATTAATTTGGGTTCATATTAAGACTTTGGAGCTCAAAACTGTACCAACGGAAGATATTTTTAAATAATGGATATTCTATTCTTAGAACTTGCAAAACAAGAATTGTATGATTCTGAAGATTATTATGAAAAACAGCAAGAAAACTTAATTATTTTGATTTGAAAATAGTTGAATAAAAATAAAATTAAATTGGTAGCCTGTAGTCAGTCACACACTTAAATAGGCAGTCACACACTCAAAAAATAACTCATTTTAATAGTTTAATGGTAATTCAATGAAAAACTTAGCCCCATTTTTTGTATTTTTAACATATAACTTACCTTTTAAACTACTTACAATTATTTGATAACTCATATTTAACCCCAATCCTGTACCTTGACTTTGATGTTTAGTTGTAAAATAAGGTTCAAAAATTTTATTTATAATATTGTTTGGGATACCACCACCATTGTCTTCTATAGTGATTGTAATTTTATCTTTATATTCAAATAAATTAAGCCATATTTTTGGTTTTGATATATCTTTTTCTACTAATATATCTTTTGCATTATTTATAATATTTATTAAGACCTGAGGTAACTCTCCACTTACCATTTTTAAAAATAATTTATCCTTATAGTTAATATTACTTTTAAAACTAATATTTTTTGTTTCTAGAGTTGAACTAGTAATATTTATAGCTTGTTTTATTTCATTTTTTATATTGATATTAGTATATTTCTTTTCACCTTTAATAAAATCTCTAAATGTATCTATAGTATCTGATAAATAATTTGTTTTGACTATTATTGTTTCCATTTTATTTTTCAAAGAACTATCTTCTAAAACTCCCATTTCTGATTCAGCAATGACTGTACTAGCAGATATTGATATTCCATTTAATGGCTGTCTCCATTGGTGAGCAATATTTCCTATCATCTCACCAAGAGATGCCATTTTTTCAGATTCTAATAATTTTAAATTTTGTTCTTTTAAATCTTGGGTTTTTGCTATAATTTTAAATTCAAGTTCATTGTTTAAATTATCTATATCCTCTTTTGCTTTTTCAATTTGTATTGCTGCTGGTTTAAATATATATAAAACTTCCATAAGTAAAATAAATAATGTTATTAAAGTAAGATATAATTGATAATAAGAGATATCATTTAATCTTTCATCTGAGTAAATTGTATAAAGTTTAACAACTTTGTCTAACTCTATAAGAGTATCATTTGCGGCTAATCTAGCTTCAAATAAATACTCTTCATCATTAGTAAAAATTAAATCTTCAAATTTCATTATATAGTTTTTTACATCTGTGTTTAATTGTTTTTTATAAAAAATATCATTTAATTCTTTAGTATGTAGTTTTGTCAAAATATATTTATGATTGTATTTTATATTTTCTATGGTTTTAAGTAGCACTTTTTTAGATTCTTCTTTTGGATATGATATATAATTAATAGCATCGATTACAAGCTTTTGAGATAACATTCTTTGTTTACCAGATATATCTATTTGTTTTGCATTTTCTTTATTTGATTCAATAGTAATTATATTTAAAATATGTGTAAATACTATAAATATAGCTATAAGAATTATTGCTGGTATATATCTTTTTGCTGGAGGTACTTTGTAAAAATTCAATAACATTCCTAATTTTGGTGTATTAGGATAATATAACTTGGTTACAAATTAGTTACATTAACAATCCTAGCAGCCTATAGGCAGTCATCTCATCAATTTCTCTAAAAAAATAAATAGCTTAAAGAACTCACAACAAAACTCACTTCCTAAAATAAACATAACAAAATGCAACATTTATCAAACAATCCAATAAAATTTGCTATAATCCACACCATGACACCATTTAAAGTACACACAGAATATTCTCCAGCAGGAGACCAACCAGAAGCTATAGCAAAACTAACTGCTAGTATCATTGACGGAAATAAATATAACACTTTATTAGGT
>JAYEPG010000217.1:0-5413 GCA_034723795.1 Campylobacterota bacterium | reverse complement strand
CACTTATTTCACTTTGCATATAAGCAAATATTGTTGTTTGTCCTTGTACTTCACTTTTATATACTGTATTTGTTTTCCACCAATTATTTATCCAATCTATCATCTCTAAATCTTTAGAGGTATCTTGAATATTACTATTTAAAGTTAATCTTATTTTTTGATAGGGGGTGTCTATTTTGTCATTTGTTGTTTTACTTTGTGGTAAATTCATATTATATAAAAGTAGATATTGTGCAATTAAATTTTGATTTGATGGTAATATATCTTTAGATTCTGGATTTAAAACTTTTTGCATACGAATTAAAATATCTTTTATAGAACTTGTAAATCTTATATTTTCAAAATTTTTGTAAAGTTCATTTTCAAACTTTATAATAGTTTCTAAAAATTCTCTATTTTTTATACCATCTTCAACTTTAGAATCAATAATCACCTCGTATATCATAGCACCTGTTATTTTATCTTCTATAAAAGTTGAACCACTTCGTACTATAGTATCTTCTTTAAAATATTTTATACTATTACTATCAACTTTTGTTAAAGTAAGTCCATATAAAAAAGCTATAAATACAATTAAAAAAGTTACTGCTATTTTTTTATCATTTTTAGCTACAAATGCCCCATATCCTTTTGTATCTAAAAAGTTTAAGAATTTTAAAGGTTTAACTTTATACTCATCATTTAAAGTTAATAAAATTGCGGGTGCAATAGTAATACTAAAAATAAAAGCTAAAAACGCTGATGTTGTAATAGCAATACCCAATGTAGATATAGGTTCAATACTGCTTACTTCCAATGTTGCAAATCCTACTGCAGTTGCAAAAGATGTAAGGGCTATTGGTAAAATATTATTTTTAAGTGCTAATCTTACAGCTTCTTTATTTGTGTAATTATTGATTTTAAAATATACCCATGCTAAATATAGATGCATAGAATCAGCTATAGCTATAGCACTAACAAAAGATGGAATATTTACAGTAAAGTTATTTATCTTATATCCTAAAAGCATTTGTATAGATAGAACTGTTAAAAAACTAAAGACTACAACTATTGAAGGTATTAACACACCTATAAAATTTCTAAAAATAAAAAATAGTAATAAAACAACAATCACAACAGCAAGTGGCATAAGAAGAGAAGCATCTTTTTGAGAAACAAGAACTAATGAAGCTGTAACAGCAGGGGTACCAGAGATATAAAATTTATATCCAGATTGTTTTTCATACTCTTTTGTGATTTTTAACAACTCTTTATAAACATAAATATTAACCTCTTCACTATCCCCTAGATTTTCAGATAGTTTTACTGCTATTGTTGTAGATTTGCCATCTTTTGAGATAAGCTGATTTAAAATAAGATTATCATTTATAGCTATTTGCTTTTTTTGTTCTAAGTCACTATAGTCTTCTATAAAATCATCCACACTAAAGTTATCGTTTATATCATTCATATATTGATAATTTGTCAATGATGTTACATCATCTACACCATTGATACTTTCAAATTTATCTGTTAAATTAATAATTGTTGTTATAGCTATTTTATTAAATACACCATACTTAGATTGATCATCTTCAAATGCAACAATAAAAGTATCATCACCACTAAAATCTTTTCTAAACTTATCATATTGTTTAATTATTGAGGAGTCTTTATCAAACCATATTCTATAACTACCCTCAAATGAAATATCTTTTAAACTAACAGATAACAGTGATACGAACAAAGTTATTAATACAATTATTCTATATTTTTGCCTATCTAAATAATTAATATATCTTTCCATACTATAACCCTATTTCTTTTATGTTGACAATGTTAACATTGTCAACATATAATTAAAATATACTTTATGCTATAATAATTCATGATAAAAAATGACTACCACCATGGAAACCTCAAAGAGGAGTTTTTAAAAATAGCTTTTGAATTTATAGTTGATAATGATATAGATAAATTAACTTTAAAAGTACTAAGTGATGCAACTGGAACTTCAAGAAGTGCTATTTATAGACACTTTAAATCAAAAGATGCACTTATAGAGGTTATGATTGAAAATGGTTTTGAACAATTTGATGATATTACCGCACCTATTTTAAATGACCAAAATAAATCTTTAGTTGATAGGTTTTATCTAGCAACAAAAACCTATATACAGTGGGCAAAAAACAATCCAAACTTATATAGACTACTTTTTGGAATAAAATACGCAACTATAAGAGAAAATATTATGAGTATCAAAGATGAAGATTGTAGTGGATTCGGGGCATTAAAGCTAGCTATAGAAGAGGGACAACAAAGTGGTATCATAAAAAATGAAGACAGCTATAAACAGTCAATAGTAGTATGGGCATCTTTACATGGACTATCAACTTTAATTATAGATGGATTTATGGATGTACAGGAGATTTATGAAGAACTTTACAGTGATATGTTTAAAACTCTTTTAGCTGGTCTTATTACAAATAAAGTAAAACTTATATCTACTATTCCGTTTGTTAACAATATTTTAAAGCCAACTAAAAATTAAAACATCATTTGCTATAATCACACATGGGATACATAAAACTAAACAAAAAATCATTTTTTCATAATCTTGACTATTTTAGTGCCAAATGTGGTACAAAAGATAAGCTTGCAATTGCTCTAAAAGACAATGCTTATGGTCATGGGATAGAACAAATATCTCTTATGTGTAAAGAGTATGGTATAAAAAATGTATTTGTTAGAAATTTAAGCGAAGCTAGTATCGCAAAAAAATATAGGTTTGAGACTATTTTAATGTTATATGATATACCTGAACTAAAAGATGATAGTATAGTTATATCTATAAATAGTATTGAATGCTTAAAAAAAGTTCCAAAACAAAGTAAAATAGAACTAAAAATCGATACAGGTATGAACCGTAACGGTATAGATACAAGTGAAATAACTAAAGCCTTAGAACTTATTGAAAAAAACGACCTTATTTTAAATGGTCTATTTACACACTTTTGTTGTGCAGATGAAGATAACAATATCACAACAATACAAGAGAAAAAGTTTTTATCAATCATACCTCAAATAAAAGAGACTATAACATATGACTTTAAAATACATTGTGCAAATAGTGCTGGTGTTCATAAAGTAGATATGGATATGTATGATATGGCTAGAATAGGTATAGGGGCGTATGGATACTTAGACTTAAAAGAGGAAAAATATCTTAAACCGATTTTATCATTATATGCAAATAAAATAACAACAAAAAAGTTAAAAAAAGATGAGCATATAGGGTATGGAAGTTGTGCGTATATTGTACCTTTTGATATGACAGTATCAAACTATGATATTGGTTATGGAGATGGCTTATTTAGAATACCTGATGATACTATAGCATATATTGCCAATGATAAAAAGATTTTAGGTCGAATATCTATGGATAGTTTCTCTTGTATTGGAGATGATGAAGAGGTGTGTGTATTTAACAATGTAACACATTTAGCAAATATTCATAAAACTATAAAATATGAGATACTTACCAATCTAAAAGCAAATATAAAAAGAGTTATAGTAGATTTTTAATCTATATAAGGGATAAAATGTTAAAAAATATAATACTATTTAGTTTATTTTTATGTAACTCACTAGTTGCAGGTGATATTAAAATAGCAGTTGCGGCAAATGTAAGTTATGCAATAGATGATTTAAAAAAAGAGTTTAATAAACTTTATCCAAATACAAAAGTTAAAGTTACTTTAGGAAGTAGTGGAAAACTAACCGCACAAATAACACATGGTGCACCATACCAACTTTTTATGTCAGCAAATATGAAATACCCAAATGCTTTATATAAAAATAAAATTGCAACAACAAAACCTATAGTTTATGCTTATGGAAGTTTGGCATTTTTAAGTAATAAAAAACAAGACTTTACAAAAGGTATAGATTTTCTTAAAAATAAAAATATCAAAAAAATAGCAGTAGCAAATCCCAAAACAGCACCATATGGAATAGCCACAAAACAAGCTTTGAAAAATGCTGGAATATACAATGATATAAAGAAAAAGTTTGTTTATGGAGAATCAATCTCTCAAACAGTATCTTATGCAGTAACAGCTGCCAATATTGGATTTATAGCTAAATCTTCACTATTTAGTCCTAAAATGTCTAAATATAAAAAAGATATAAACTGGGTAGAAGTTGATACAAAACTATATACACCTATAAGTCAAGGTATAGTTATACTAAAAAAAGCTAAAAAGAATAAAGAGGTAAAAGCATTTTATACTTTTATGTTAAGTTCAAAAGCAAAAGAGATATTAAATAACTATGGATACCAAACTCCATGAGTAACTTAATAGCAACCATAAAAAAAATCTCAGCTTGTGATAGCTTGCATATAGTAGAGTTTGATTTTTTTGATCAAACTTTATCAATGATGAGCTTAGATTTAGCAGATAATTTAAAAGTTGGTACAAAAGTAAAACTTATAGCAAAACCCTCACATATAGCAATAGCAAAAAACTTTAGTGGAGAGGTAAGCTACTCAAATAGACTCAACTTAACTATTAGTTCAATAGAAAATGGAAAGCTCTTAAGTAGTATACAGTTAAGTTTTTTTGATACTACACTAGAATCAATTATCACACTTAACTCATCAAAAAGAATGAACCTACAAGTTGGTGATAATGTTACAGCTTTTATAAAAGCAAGTGAGTTATCTATTGGTGAGATTATCGATGATTGATACACTTTTAGCATTAGATTTTGCACCATTTTTACTATCTTTTAAACTAGCTGGTTTAACTACACTTATACTTTTTATTATAAGTGTTCCTCTTGCTTGGTGGCTATCTCAAACAAAATCAAAAACAAAACCTTTTTTTGAAGCACTAACAGCTCTACCTATTGTACTTCCCCCTTCTGTTTTAGGATTTTATATACTTGTATCACTTTCACAAAACTCACCTGTTGGGGCATTTTTCAATGAATACTTTGATATACAATTAGTTTTTAACTTTACTGCACTTGTAATTGCTAGTTGTTTTTACTCTTTACCTTTTATGGTTCAACCACTTCAAGGTGGGTTTGAATCTATAAATAAAAATATGTTAGAAGCTAGTTATATAGCAGGAAAAAGTAAACTAGTAACCATACTAAAAGTAGCCCTACCAAATATAAAACCAGCAGTTTTAACAGCTATTATCATAACATTTGCCCATACTGTTGGTGAGTTTGGAGTAGTTTTGATGGTTGGAGGAAGTATACCAGATGAAACAAAAGTTGCTTCTGTTGCTATATATGAGATGGTTGAGATTATGGATTATGAGTCTGCTCATATTTATAGTGCTATTATGGTGATTATTAGTTTTTTTGTTTTGCTTAGCGTGTATATATTTAATGGTAGGCAAAATAAGAAGTTTGGGATATA
>JAYEPG010000216.1:0-22444 GCA_034723795.1 Campylobacterota bacterium | reverse complement strand
ATTTAAAATATTATTTTTTCATCTCCAACACTCTTATTTTGTATCTCTAAATTACCTTTTTCTAAAGGTATATTTGATATTTGTGTAAATATCTCTTTTTTGTTGTTATAGTAACTTTCAAAAACTCTTTTAGGCTTTTTAAACTCTCTTTGAATCTCTGGATGTAGTTTTAACCACTCTTGGTAAAAGTATTTAAAAGCTGGTGCTGCTGTTCTACCACCAGTTTCTGTTCTTCTCATTGGTTTATTATCATCGTTTCCGTACCATACAATTGTTTGTAAATTAGGACTATATCCACAAAACCATGCATCTATATTATTATTTGTTGTTCCAGTTTTACCTACAGTTTCAAGTCCTTTTACTTTTGCATTTCTACCCGTACCACCTTTTACAACATCTTGCAGTATAGAGGTCATAAGATATGTTTGTGATGGTGATGAAATATATGATTCCTCTTTATCAAATGTTATTTTTTCATTATATCGATTTAAAATACTTGATACTAAATATGGTTTTACCATAATTCCATTATTTGAAAATATTGTATATTTTTCACTTAAATCAAGAGGTGAGATACCAAAACTTCCAAGTGTAATTGACATATCGTATGGAATATCTTCAAAACCGTATCTTAACAGTTCTTTATAAAGTACATCTATCCCTATCTCATTTACAAGGTTAATCGTTGCTAAGTTTCTTGAGTGAACTAAAGCATATCTAAGACTTACTAACCCTTTATAGTCTTTTTCATAATTTCTAGGTTGCCATGTTTTTTCTTCATTATTATTTGATCTATATTTATATGTTCTTGAAATATCTATAAGGTTACTAGCAGTTGAATATCCAAGATTTAAAGCAACTTGATATATAAAAGGTTTTGCTGAACTTCCTGGCTGTCTTAAACTTTGTGTTGCTCTATTAAAAGAAGATTTTTTATAATCAACTCCACCTACCATTGCTAATATTGCACCACTATTATTATCTAAAGTTACTATTGCCCCATTTAGTGTTTTTGTAGTACTTTCATTTGTATCAACATATTTATCTCGTTTTTTAATTCTATCATAACCATAATTTAACGCATCCCTAGCAATCTTTTGTGCTTCTAAGTCTATAGTTAAAGTTATTTTATATCCACCTGTTCTTAAGTCATTTACATTGTTTTTAAGTATTTTAATTGCACTATCTACTATATATGGGGCTTTATTTAATGATAAAGTTTCATTGTAAACTACAGGGATGTAGTTAATAGACTTTTCATATTTTTTATTATTTATCCACCCTAGAGTTTTAAGTCTATTTATAACTTGATTTCCTCTTATTAGAGCATATTTTAAATTTTTTGTAGGGTCATAAAAACTAGGTGCTCGTGGAAGTCCAACAAGTATTGCTATCTCTTTTTGATTTAATTGATCTAACTCTTTATGAAAATATCCTAAAGCTGCAGTTCTGATACCATAATAACCATGTCCAAAATATACTTGGTTTAGGTATCTTTCAAGAATCTCCTCTTTTGTTAAAAGTGTTTCTAACCTTAAAGATAAAAGTACCTCTTTTATTTTTCTTATAATTTTTTTATCTCTTGATAAAACCATTGTTTTTACAAGTTGCTGTGTTAATGTACTAGCACCCTCTACTAATGCCATAGCTTTTATATCTTTAGCTATTGCTCTTATAATTGCATCAATATTTATACCATTATGTTCAAAAAAGTTTGTATCTTCAATTGCTACTAAAGACTCTATTATACTTGGTGGGATGTTGTTGTATGTAACGTAAAGTCGATGTTCATTATTAAATATATTACTAATATGTTTATTGTTTTTATCAAAAAACTGAGTTGTTAATTTAGGTTTATAATCAACAATTTTATCAATATCAAACCTAATTTGAGAATATAAAGTGATAAGCCATAAAAGTAGTGCTATAAACAGAACAGATAAAACAAGAAATATTTTTTTTATCATTGTCTAAACTCTCTATTTTTAAAATTACTTTTTAGTAGTTGTTTTGTATATTGAGTTTGTGGATTATTTAAAATATCTATAGTTTTCCCATATTCACAAATATTTCCTTCTTTAAGTATAGCAATATCTTCACAAATATTTTTAATAGATTCTATATCATGGCTTACAAATATAATAATAAAGTTTAATTTTTTTTGTAAAGTTTTTAATAAATCAATAATATTATCTTTACTTTTATCATCTAGTGCGGTTGTTGGTTCATCAAGAAGTAAAATTTTTGGATTGTTACTTAAAGCTATTGCAATAACAACTCTTTGTAATTGTCCCCCACTTAATTGACTTGGAAATTTGTATTTAAAATCTATATCTAACTCAACAAGTTTTAGTAAGCTGTCCATCTCATCTTGTTGACAAAAAAATTGTTTATTTATTTTCGTCATTGGAGATAATGATGTAAAAGGGTTTTGTGGAATAAAACCAATATTGTTATAGTTTAATTCAAAATCATTTTTATATTTAAAATTAGATTTTAGATTAGATGGTAACATATTTAGAATAGTTTTAAGAGTAAGTGACTTCCCACTTCCACTCATACCAACTAATGCTAAAGAAGATTCAATGATAATATTTGTACGAATATTCTTTAAAAGATCAACTACAACTAACTCTTCATTGGTTATTGTTAAATCTTCTATAACAAAGTTGGGCATTTTTTATTTTCTAGTAAGTGTATATATAGACTCAACTAATTTATCAAATTTAATTGGCTTGTTTAAAAATATATCAGCTTTATTATTTTTTTCAATTAATCTTCCATGACCAGATACAACTATTACAGGAATATCAGAATTAATATCTTTAATAGTATTTATCATCTCATTTCCAGACATATTAGGCATTCTAATATCACTTATGATTAAATCTGGTTGTTGCTCTTTAAATTTTTCTAATCCATCAACACCATCAATAGCAGTTCTTGTACTATTAAAAATTTTACCCAATGTTGTTGACATAATATCCCTTATATCTTCACCATCTTCAACTATAAGTATATTTAAATCTTTTAGTTCATTTAACAACTCTTTTGTTACCATAACATTCTCCTATATAAGTGTATTATCCATTTGGTTTGGTCTATCTATATTCATAAGTTTTAAAATTGTTGGTGCAATATTATTTAATGCACCCTCTTTAACTTCTTTTACATTATCATCTATTACAAAACAATAAACATCTCCAACAGTATGATTAGTCAAAGTGTTTCCATCTTTATCTCTCATCATTTCACAGTTACCATGATCGCTTGTAAGAACTACACTATAACCATTTTCTTTTGCTTTTTCTATAATGATACCTAACTCTTTATCAACCGCTTCAACCGCTTTAACACCAGCTTCAAATACACCAGTATGACCTACCATATCACCATTTGCAAAGTTTACAACAATAAAATCTGTACCAGCATCTATACCATCTTGAACAGCTAAGCTTACTTCAGGTGCAGACATCTCTGGTTGTAAATCATATGTACTAACTTTTGGTGAAGGGATTAACACTCTACTTTCATTTTTAAAAGGTTCTTCTACTCCACCATTAAAGAAAAATGTAACATGTGCATATTTTTCTGTTTCTGCTGTATGAAGTTGAGAAAGACCATTGTTAGATATAACTTCACATAAAGTATCTTTTGGTGTATCTTTAGGAAATAAAATTGGTAAAGGTAAGTTCTTATCATATTGTGTCATTGTGATAACGTTTAGCTTAATTGATGGTCTATTAAATTCTGAAAAATCTTCTTTAGCCATAGCCGAACTAAGCTCTCTTGCTCTATCACTTCTAAAGTTTGCAAAAATTACACTATCATTTTGCTTAAATCCATCATAATCATTAAAACTCATAGGCTCTAAAAACTCATCATAAATATCTTTTGCATACTGTTGATTTATATATTCTTCAACACTTAAATCAGTACTATTTTCAGATTTTACCATTACATCAAAGGCTTTTTGAACCCTGTCCCAGTTGTTATCTCTATCCATTGCATAATATCTACCACCAATAGTAGCTATTTTTATATTTTCATTACAAATATCTTCTATTTGTTTTACATAATTTTTTGCACTACTTGGACTTACATCTCTACCATCAGTAATAAGATGCATATAAACTTTTTTATCACTAGCTTCAGCTATTTTTGCTAAGCCAATTAGGTGATTTATATGTGAATGAACTCCACCATCACTAAGTAGACCAATAATATGAATATCATTTGAAGATTGAAGATTATTTTTTAACACTTCGTTATCTTTTAAAGTATTATTTTGAATAGCTAAATTTACTTTAACTAAATCTTGATATAAAATTCTACCTGCACCTATACTCATATGACCAACTTCACTGTTTCCCATTTGTCCATTAGGAAGCCCTACATGCTCTCCATATGTTTTAATCAAACTGTATGGAACTGTCTCAAACAGCTTATCGTATGTTGGTTTTTTTGCATTACAAAATGCGTTATAGTCACATGAAGTATTGTGACCAATACCATCTGTGATAATTAATATTGCCTTATTATATTGTGACATATTCCCTCACCTTAATGTTTTTCTAAAGAAACTTTTTACCAAAAGTCAGTAAAACTGCTTCAGCTTATTTTAGATATAATCTATTTAAAATAATACTATCATATTAGTACTTCAAAAAGGTTAAAATTTGTTTTATTGGTTCTATCGACATTTGGATATAAATATCTTTCAATACATCTCAATACGTGCTGGGATTGGTTTTTTTATTGCTTTTTGCTTAACCTTATTTTTAATGCCACGTTTTATAAAATGGGCAAAACAAAGAAAAGCTAGTCAGCCAATATATGAACATGCTCCAGATTCTCATAAATCAAAAGAGGGAACGCCCACAATGGGTGGAATTGTATTTGTAGCAACAACCCTAATAGCAACTGCTTTAACAGCAAAGTTAAATAACTATTATGTTGTAGGCGGACTTATCACAATAGCTTTATTTAGTCTAATAGGGATAAAAGATGATTTAGCAAAAATTTCATCAAACAAAAATGATGCAGGATTATCTGCAAAAATGAAACTTATTTTACAAGTAATTTCATCATTTATTGTAATAGGTGTATTGTTTTATGCAAACCATACAACAGAACTTTTTGTTCCATTTTATAAATATGCATTGTTTGATATGCAACTATATGCAATAATCTTTTGGGTTTTAGTTATGACTGCTAGTACAAATGCTGTTAATTTAACTGATGGATTAGATGGATTAGCTGCGGTGCCCTCAATAATGGCATTTTTCTCATTGTCTCTTATAGTTTATATTACAGGTCATACAATTATAAGTGGATATTTACTTATACCAAACTTACAAAATACTGGAGAGTTAGCAATAGTAGGTGCATCTTTTGTAGGTAGTTTGATAGCTTTTCTTTGGTACAACTCACATCCTGCAGAGGTTTTTATGGGAGATAGTGGAAGTTTAGCTATTGGTGGATTTATGGGTTATATGGCAATAGTTGCTAAAAGTGAAGTGTTATTAATCTTAATTGGATTTATTTTTGTTATTGAAGCTGTATCTGTTATATTACAAGTTGGAAGTTATAAATACAGAAATAAAAAACGGGTCTTTTTAATGGCACCAATACACCACCATTTTGAACAAAAAGGTTGGGTAGAAAATAAGATTATTGTTAGGTTTTGGATTATCGCTTTTATGACAAATCTTTTAGCATTAGCTAGTCTTAAAATTAGATAGTTGGAAATTGTATGAGAATTCTTGGAAAAGGTAAGACAGGATTAGCTATTAAAGAGATATATAGTGATGCTAAAATGTATGATGACAATAATAAAGACAGTTTTGATATAAATAGTGATGAGTTAACAGTAGTTAGTCCAGGTATTCCACCTTCAAATTATTTAGTAAAAAATAGTAAAAATTTAGTTAGTGAGTATGATCTGTTTGAATCTACTATGCCATTTAATATATGGATAAGTGGTACAAATGGAAAAACTACTACAACACAGATGTTACAACATATATTAAAAGACAAAGGGAGTGTTTGTGGTGGAAACATAGGTACACCTTTAGCCAAACTAGATATAAACTCTAAAATATGGATACTTGAAACATCATCTTTTACTTTACATTATACAAATAAAGCAAAACCAAATATTTATATACTTTTACCAATAAGTGATGATCACTGCTCATGGCATGGAAGTTTTAAAGAGTATGAACATTCAAAATTAAAACCACTTGATTATATGAAAAAAGATGATATTGCTATTATCCCTGCACGCTATAATGAGTATAAAACAGATGCAAAAGTTTATACATATAGTAACTCCAAAGATTTATCAAATATTTTTAATATAGATATAAAACAAATAAAGTTTAAAGAACCATTTTTATTAGATAGTTTATTAGCATTAAGTATAGAAAAAATTTTATTTAACGAAATAAGTTATCAAAAAATAAATAACTTTATTCAAGACCCACATAAACTAGAAGAGTTTAAAGATAAAAGTGGAAGATTATGGATAGATGATAGTAAAGCTACAAATATTGATGCAACAATTCAGGCACTTAAAACATATAAAGATAAAAAGATATATCTTATATTAGGTGGAGATGATAAAGATGCAAATTTAAATCCATTGTTTGAACAATTGGTTCAATATGATGTAGAGTTATATGCAATTGGTAAAAATAGTGATAAGTTAGATAGCTTATCCAAAAGATATAATTTAAAATTAGAAAAAATGTATCAATTAAAAAATGCAGTAGAAAAAATAGCTAATAGACTTACTAAGCAGAGTGTTGCATTGCTTTCTCCAGCGGCTGCATCTTTTGATCAATTTGATTCATATAAGCAACGAGGTGAAAAATATAAAGAATTTATAAACTCTTTTATGAATTAAGGTTTATCTAAGCTGTTGTTCTATATAATTCCAGCACGAAAACAAAGAGAGATGTTTAAAACTTTTTAAACAATG
Organism: Campylobacterota bacterium; assembly: GCA_034723795.1. Taxonomy (GTDB): domain Bacteria; phylum Campylobacterota; class Campylobacteria; order Campylobacterales; family Arcobacteraceae; genus JAIOSF01. Next base: position 15,459 of record JAYEPG010000216.1, on the reverse strand, counting down.
GCTCGATAGCTCAGTCGGTAGAGCAATAGACTGAAAATCTATGTGTCGACAGTTCGATTCTGTCTCGCGCCACCACTTGATTTGTTTAAGTATAAGCTTCAGTAGCTCAGCTGGTAGAGCAGCTGATTTGTAATCAGCAGGTCGTAGGTTCAAGTCCTATCTGAAGCTCCATTTTATTGTTAAAGTGTTCATTTAAATATAAACACTAAAAAGCAATTTCAAATTGGTGAGATTGGAGAGTGGTCAAATCCTTCGGATTGTAAATCCGACGCCTTAGGCTTCGAAGGTTCAAATCCTTCTCTCACCACCATTTAGATTGCGGGAGTAGCTCAGTTGGCTAGAGCCTCTGCCTTCCAAGCAGATTGTCGCGAGTTCGAGTCTCGTCTCCCGCTCCATTATAAACACACTGGAAGTTGAGTTCATTTTGACATTCCAATAACTCAACAAACACAAAATATATTATTTATTTTTAAATCTATTGTAAAACATTACTATTTTATTTTTAATTTAGTTTATATTAGATATAATTCGCCCACGTAGCTCAGGGGTAGAGCACTTGCTTGGTAAGTAAGAGGTCGTAAGTTCAAGTCTTATCGTAGGCTCCACTTGTAAAAATGAGTTAAGAAAACAAAAAATTTCTCTTTGAATAGATTAGCTAAAGGCTTATCTACTCAGAGAGTAACTAAAACAAATTTAAGGAAAAATTATGGCAAAAGAAAAATTCGAACGAAGTAAACCGCATGTTAACATCGGAACTATTGGACACGTAGATCACGGTAAAACTACTTTAACAGCTGCAATTTCTGCAGTTTTAACAGCAAAAATGGGTGGAGAGATGATGGATTATGATGCTATCGATAACGCTCCAGAAGAAAGAGAAAGAGGAATTACAATTGCTACTTCTCATATTGAGTATGAAACAGCAACTAGACACTACGCTCACGTAGATTGTCCAGGACATGCTGATTACGTTAAAAACATGATTACAGGTGCTGCTCAAATGGATGGTGCTATTCTTGTTATTGCTGCTACAGATGGTCCTATGGCACAAACTAGAGAGCATATCTTACTTTCTAAGCAAGTTGGTGTTCCATACATCGTTATCTTCATGAATAAAGAAGATCAATTAGATGATGAAGATAAAGAAGAGATGTTAGAGCTTGTTGAAATGGAAATCAGAGAATTACTTTCTGAGTATGACTTCCCAGGTGATGATACTCCAATTATTGCAGGTTCTGCATTCCAAGCATTAGAAGAAGCTAAAGCTGGTAAAGATGGTGAGTGGTCTGCAAAGATTATGGAACTTATGGATGCTGTTGATGCATATATCCCAACTCCTACAAGAGAAACTGATAAGTCATTCTTAATGCCTGTTGAAGATGTTTTCTCAATTGCAGGAAGAGGAACAGTTGTAACTGGTGCTATCTCTCAAGGTACTATTAAATTAGGTGAAGAGATTGAAATCGTTGGTTTAAGAGATACTCAAAAAACAACAGTTACTGGTATTGAAATGTTCAGAAAAGAGATGGAATATGCAGAAGCTGGTGATAATGCTGGTCTTTTATTAAGAGGTATCAAAAAAGAAGATGTTGAAAGAGGTCAAGTATTAGTTGTTCCTGGTTCAATTACTCCACATACAGAATTCAGATGTGAAGCATATATTCTTTCAAAAGAAGAAGGTGGAAGACATACTCCTTTCTTTAGCGGATATAGACCACAATTTTATGTAAGAACAACAGATGTTACTGGTTCTTGTGTATTACCTGAAGGTGTTGAAATGGTTATGCCTGGTGATAATGTTGAAATGACAATTACTTTAGTTTCTCCAGTTGCACTTGAAAAAGGTACTCAGTTTGCTATTAGAGAAGGTGGTAGAACTGTTGGTGCTGGTGTTATCGCTGAGATTCTTAAGTAGTCGATTATGGGTGATAGAATAAAAATTGGTTTAAAATGTGAAGAGAGTGGTGACATTAACTACACAACAATGAAAAACCCAAAAACTCATACTGAAAAGTTTGAAGTTAAAAAATATAGTCCAAGACTAAAAAAACATACAACTCATAAAGAAATTAAGCTTAAATCTTAGTTTCTTATGGTATAATCGCGACCTGTTAAGGCAGGTTGTGATTAACTCTTAACAAATAGGCCAATAGCTCCAATGGTAGAGCACCGGATTCCAAATCCGGGTGCTGGGGGTTCGAGTCCCTCTTGGCCTGCCATTAAACAAAAAACAAATTAGTAAAAAGTAAAAAGTAAAAATATCTAATAATTTTTATCTTTTAGTTTTTATTTAACAAGGTATTATTTTGAACAAACTTATATTAGCTTACAAACAAGCAAAAGACGAATTACATAAAGTAATTTTTCCTATTAAAGAGCAAGTAAAAAGTGCTTATTTATCAGTTTTTGTAGTAGTGACAGTTATTTCACTATTTTTGGCTCTTATTGATGCAATTATGTCAGTAAGTTTATCTTCAGTAATGAATTAAGAAAGGCGTATAAATATGGCACACAATTGGTATGCAATACAAACTCACTCAGGTAGTGAATTAACAATAAAAAGAGCGTTAGAACAACTTTCTAAAGATTTAGAAGATGGAAGAATTGAACAAGTTCTTGTACCTACAGAAGATTTAATTGATATAAAAAAAGGTAAAAAAACAATAGTTGAAAAGCCTTTATACTCTGCATACGTTTTTGCAAGAATTGATTTAGATACTGCTTTATGGCATGCTATACAATCTATGCCAAAAGTTGGTAGATTTATTGGTGAATCTAAAAAACCATCACCTTTAAGTGACAAAGATATTAATCAAATTTTAGAAAAAGTAAACAATAGAGGTGCTGCTAAACCTAAAGTTTCATTTGAAGAGGGTGAAACTCTTAGAATTAAAGAGGGATCTTTTGCAAACTTTAACGGTATCGTTGAATCATTTGATATGACTTCAGGTTTACTAAAATTAAATGTATTAATATTCGGAAGAAATACTCCAGTAGAAATATCTTATACTCAAGTAGAAAGAGTAGAATAAAATATTAATTTGTGCTAAGTGCTAAATCTTATAAAATTAAGATTTAGCACTTAGCACAATAGTTAATTAAACTAAAACAAAAAAATTTGTGTGTTAACACTAAATTACAAAAGGAAAAAAAATGGCAAAAAAAGTAACTGGAATATTAAAACTTCAAATACCTGCTGGTGCAGCTAACCCTTCACCTCCAGTTGGACCTGCATTAGGTCAAAGAGGTATTAATATCATGGAATTCTGTAAGGCATTCAATGAAAAAACAAAACAAAATGCAGGTTTTAAAATCCCTGTTGAGATTACAGTTTATTCTGATAAAAGTTTTACATTTGAAACTAAACAACCACCAATGAGTGAATTAATTTTAAAAGCTGCTGGAGTTAAAAAAGGTTCTGATAACCCTTTAAAAAATAAAGTTGCAAAATTAACTCAAGATCAAGTTATGGAAATTGTTAAGCAAAAAATCGTTGATTTAAATACAAATGACGAAGCACAAGCTGTAAAAATTGTTGAAGGTTCTTGTAGAAGTATTGGTATCGAAGTAGCATAGTCTATTTTATACTATTTAAGTAAGCCATATTACCACAGGGCTCTAAAAGTGGTAGCAAAATGAGGAACGAAATTTCCTTGAAAATAAAAAATATTGCGGAGAAATAATATGAGTAAAAGATATAAATCTTTATTAGAAAAAGTAGAATGTACAAAAGAATATGCACTTAAAGATGCAGTTGCTTTAGTTAAAGAATTAAAATCAGCAAAATTTGACGAAACAGTTGATTTAGCTATAAATTTAAACGTAGATCCTAGACATGCTGATCAAATGATTAGAGGTGCTGTTGTACTTCCTAATGGTACTGGTAAAACTGTAAAAGTTGCAGTTATGGCTAAAGGAACTAAAATGGACGATGCAAAAGCTGCTGGTGCTGATTTAGTAGGAAATGATGATTTAGTTGAATCAATTCAAGCTGGAAATATTGACTTTGATGTACTTATTGCTACACCAGATACAATGGGTCTAGTTGGAAAAATCGGTAGAATACTTGGACCAAAAGGGTTAATGCCAAACCCTAAGACAGGTACAGTAACTATGGATGTTACAAAAGCTGTTACTGAAGCTAAAGGTGGAAAAGTAGCTTATAGAGTAGATAAAAAAGGTAATATTCATTGTGGTGTTGGTAAAGCTTCATTTACTGCAGATGCATTAGTTGAAAATATTTCAACAATTATGACTGCTATTAATAAAGCTAAACCATCTACTGCTAAAGGTAAGTTTATTACTAAAGCTGCAATATCTTTAACAATGAGCCCTTCAGTAGTTATGGATGGTTCTGAATTAATGGATATTAAATAGTCCTATAAGTCAACAGACATTTTATAATACTAAAGTACAAATAAAATCTCATAAATCTAAAAAAGTGAAATAGTTCACTTTTTTGGGATGAGATTTATCTTAAAAACTAAAGACAGCTGGTAAGATTAATTTCTTATAAATCCCGCCGAAGTTCTATTGTTTTGGAAAGGAGGAAAAATTATGACTAAATTACAAAAAAATGAAATTATTGAATCATTAGCAAATGAATTCAAAACTTCTGAAGCTATTGTTGTTGCTGATTATAGAGGTACTTCTCATAAGGCTTTAGAGTCTTTAAGAGTTGCTGCTGCTGAAGTTGGAGCAAAAGTTCAAGTTGCTAAAAACTCACTTGTTGGTATTGCTATTAAAAATGCTGATAAAGAAGAATTAGTATTAGAAGGTACAAATATTTTTATCTGGTCTGAAGATCAAATTTCAGCTTGTAAAGTTGCGGATAAATTCGCATCTGCAAACAAAGATACATTCAGTATTAAATCTGGTATCATTGAAGGTAAAGCTGCTGATACTGCAACTGTTACTCAGTTCGCTAAATTACCAGGTAGAGAAGAATTACTTGGAATGCTTGCATCTGTATGGATGGGACCTGTTAGAAACTTTACTGTTGGTCTTGACGCACTTAGAATTAAAAAAGAAGAGGAAGCAGCATAATTATTGTTGCAGTGTATCACTAAATTGTGATAGAACTAATGTGAACTCGCTTCACATCGTGGAAATAAATTATTGAAAAATTTACTTTTTCATATGATTTATCGGTAACGGATATAAAAGGAAAATAAAATGGCAATCTCTAAAGAAGATGTATTAGAATATATTTCAGGATTAAGCGTATTAGAGCTTTCTGAATTAGTTAAAGAATTTGAAGAAAAATTTGGTGTATCTGCTACACCTGTTGCAGTAGCTGGTGCTGCTGGTGGTGCTGCTGAAGCTGCTGATGAGAAAACAGAATTTGATGTTATCTTAAAAGACGCTGGAGCTAAGAAAATTAATGTAATTAAAGCAGTAAGAGCTCTTACTGGTTTAGGATTAAAAGAAGCAAAAGCAATGGCTGAAGAAGCTGGTGCAGTTGTTAAAGAAGGTATCTCAAAAGAAGATGCTGAAGCTGCAAAAGCTGAATTAGAAGCTGCTGGTGCAACTGTAGAAGTTAAATAATTTTACTTTTTAGTTAAACCAATAACTTGAATTAATGCTCTGTGTACTCACAGAGCATTAGTCATTTCTGCGCATTTGTGCATTTTAACCTATATATGTGATTTGAGTATGTATAGGTTAGAATGTTAATTTACGCTTAATATTTTTGATAAAAATAGCATTTAATTGCATAAAATAAGAAAGGCTCATATGTTAAATTCATTAAAATCTGGAAATAGATTAAGAGTTGATTTTGCAAAAAATCCACAAAAAATTAAAATTCCAAATCTATTACAATTACAAAAAAGTAGTTATGAAAACTTTTTAATGGTTGGAGAAGAAGATAGAACTGCTGCTGGTATAGAGAAAGTATTTAAAGGATCTTTCCCAATACATGATTCACAAAATAGATTTACAATTGATTATCTAAATAGTGAAGTTGGTAAACCAAAGTATACAGTATCTGAATCAATGGTTAGAGGTCTTACATACTCAATTCCTTTAAGAATCAATGTTAGATTAACACTATGGGACTTAGATGAAAAAACTGGTGAAAAAGTTGGTGTAAAAGATATTAAAGAGCAATCTTTATATATTAGAGAGATACCTTTAATGACTGATAGAATCTCTTTTGTTGTAAATGGTGTTGAGAGAGTTGTTGTAAATCAACTTCACAGATCACCAGGTGTTATCTTCAAAGAAGATGAAGCAACAACAGTTGTAAATAAACTTATATATACAGGTCAAATTATCCCTGATAGAGGTTCTTGGTTATATTTTGAGTATGATGCAAAAGATATTTTATATGTTAGAATCAATAAAAGAAGAAAAGTTCCTGTAACTATTATGTTAAGAGCTTTAGATTATTCTAAAGAAGAGATAATCAAGCTGTTCTATCCTATAGTTAATATTCAAGTTAAAAATAACAAATTTTTAACAGAATTTAATGCAGAATCATTTACAGGTAAAGTTGATTATGATTTAATTGATGATAAAGGTAACTTAATCATTGCTGCTGGAAAAAGACTTACTACAAGAAAAGCTAATGCTTTAGCTGAGGGTGGTTTAAAATTAGTTGAATATCCAGTAGAACTTTTAATGGAAAGACATACAGCTACAAATATTTTTGATCCAGAATCTGGTGAGATTTTATTTGATGCATTAACTGGACTTGATGATTTAAAATTAAAAAAACTTCTTGATTTAGGTTTTGATTCTTTTGATATTGCTAATGACTTAGCAGATGGACTTGATGATTCTATTATTAGAGCATTTAAAGCAGATGCAGAGTCTATTAAATTATTAAAACAAACAGAACAAATTGATGATGAAAATGATCTTTGTGCAATTAGAATCTATAAAGTTATGAGACCAGGTGAGCCTGTAACTAAAGAAGCTGCTAGAGATTTCTTAAAGAAATTATTCTTTGACCCAGAAAGATATGACTTAACTAAAGTTGGTAGAATGAAAATGAACCACAAGTTAGGTGTAAATGTTCCTGAGTATATTACAGTTTTAACACACGAAGATATTATTAAAACTGTTAAGTATCTTATCAAAGTAAAGGCTGGTCACGGTCATATTGATGATAGAGATCACTTAGGAAACAGAAGAATTAGATCAATTGGTGAGTTATTATCAAATGAGTTACATTCTGGTTTAATTAAGATGCAAAAAGCTATTAGAGATAAGATGACTACATTAAGTGGTTCATTAGAAGATTTAATGCCTCATGATTTAATTAACTCTAAAATGATTACTTCAACAATTACAGAGTTCTTTACTTCTGGTCAACTTTCTCAATTTATGGATCAAACAAATCCATTATCAGAAGTTACTCATAAAAGAAGACTTTCTGCACTTGGTGAAGGTGGTCTTGTTAAAGAGAGAGCTGGATTTGAAGTAAGAGATGTTCATCCAACTCACTACGGAAGAATTTGTCCAGTTGAAACTCCAGAGGGTCAAAATATTGGTCTTATTAATACACTTTCTACATACTCAAAAGTTAATGACTTAGGATTTATTGAAACTCCATATAAAAAAGTTATTGATGGACAAGTTACTGAAGAGATTGAGTATTATACTGCAATTCAAGAAGAGGGTAAAACAATTGCTCCAGGTTCTACAAAACTTACAAAAGATGGTAAGATTGCTGATGCTCTAATTGAAGGTAGAATTGACGGTGAGATTATGCTTGTAGAAGCTGCAAAAGTTGATTTAATTGATATTTCATCTGCTATGGTTATGGGTGTTGCTGCATCACTTATCCCATTTTTAGAGCATGATGATGCCAATAGAGCCTTAATGGGATCAAATATGATGAGACAAGCTGTTCCATTATTAAGACCAAATGCTCCTTTTGTTGGAACTGGTTTAGAAAAAATAGTTGCAAGAGATTCTTGGGCAAGTATTAAAGCTAATAGAGCTGGTGTTGTTGAGAAAGCTGATTCTAAAAATATTTTTATTAAAGGTGAAGATGAAGATGGTGCATTTATTGACCACTATATCTTAAGTAAAAATGCTAGAACAAATAATAATACAACATTTGGACAAAGAGCAAGTGTAGAAACTGGTCAAATTATTGAAGAGGGTCAAGTTATTGCTGATGGTCCTTCAATGGATAACGGAGAGTTAGCTATTGGTGTTAATGCAACAGTTGCATTTATGCCTTGGAATGGTTATAACTACGAAGATGCGATTATATTGTCTCAAAAACTGATTAAAGAGGATGCATTTACATCTATTCATATTTATGAAAAAGAGGTTGAAGCAAGAGAGCTTAAGCATGGTAATGAAGAGATTACAAGAGATCTTCCAGGTGTAAAATCTGAGTCTATTGAACATCTTGATGATTGTGGTATTGTTAAAATTGGTACTTACTTAAAACCAGGTATGATTATGGTTGGTAAAGTTACACCAAAAGGTGAGATTAAACCTACTCCTGAAGAGAGATTATTAAGAGCTATTTTTGGTGAAAAAGCTGGACATGTTATAAATAAATCTATGTATTGTTCTGCATCAATTGAGGGTACAGTTGTTGATGTTAGAGTATTTACTAAAAAAGGTTATGAAAAAGATGATAGAGCAATATCTACTGTAGAAGCTGAAAAAGCATCTTTAGATGTAGAGCATCATGATAAACTAATGATGCTAGATAGAGAAGAAAACTTAAAAATTAATGATTTAATCTCTAAAAGTGAATTAGAAAAAGATGTAGAAATCAATGATAAACTATTTAAAAAAGGTGATAAATTAACAATTGATGATTTAGAAAATGTTAATAGATTTGCTATGAAAAAAGTAATTGCTTCTTTTGCAAAAGATGTATCTAAAGAGTATAATAAAGTAAAAGAACACTTTATTAAAGAGAAGTCTATATTAAGAGAAAATCACGAAGAAAAATTAGCGATTTTAGAACACGACGATATTTTACCAAATGGTGTAATTAAGCAAGTTAAAGTTTATATTGCAACAAAAAGAAAAATAAAAGTTGGTGATAAAATGGCTGGTCGTCATGGAAATAAAGGTATTGTTTCTAATATCGTCCCAGAAGTAGATATGCCATACCAAGAAGATGGTTCTTCTGTAGATGTTATTTTAAATCCACTAGGGGTTCCATCTCGTATGAATATTGGACAGATTCTTGAAGTTCACTTAGGTTATGCTGGTAAACAGTTAGGTGCACAAATACAAACAATGTTTGATAATAAAAAAGCTACTTTTATTAAAGATTTAAGAGCAAAAATGACTGAAATTGCAGATGTTACTAAACTAATGAATGGTAAAGCATTATTAGAATCTCTAAGTGATGATGATTTAATCGATTATGGTAGAGACTGGGCAAAAGGTGTTAGATTTGCTACTCCTGTATTTGATGGTGCAAAACAATCAGAATTTGATAAGTTATTTGAATTAGCAAAAATGGATGCTGATGGTAAAACTATTTTATATGATGGTATGACTGGTGAACAAATGGCTGAGAGAGTTAATGTTGGTGTTATGTATATGTTAAAACTACATCACCTTGTTGATGAAAAAGTTCATGCTAGATCTACTGGACCTTACTCTTTAGTAACACAACAACCAGTTGGTGGTAAAGCACTATTTGGTGGTCAAAGATTTGGAGAGATGGAAGTTTGGGCTTTAGAAGCATATGGTGCTACAGCAGTTCTAAAAGAGATGCTTACGACTAAATCGGATGATGTAGAGGGTAGAACAAGAGCATATAAAGCAATTGCAAATGGAGAGAATGTACCAAGTTCAGGTGTTCCTGAAACATTCTTTGTATTAACAAAAGAACTTCAAGCATTAGGACTTGATGTAGAAATTTTTGAAGAGGCGGATGCAGATGAGCAATAACGAAAAAATTTTAAAACCAATAGAGATACATGAACTAGAAAAACCAATGGATTTTTCAGCATTCCAATTAAAAATTGCGAGTCCTGAAAAAATTCTTTCTTGGTCATCTGGAGAAGTTAAAAAACCAGAAACAATTAACTATAGAACTTTAAAACCTGAAAGAGATGGTTTATTTTGTGCTAAGATATTTGGACCTATAAAAGATTATGAGTGTATTTGTGGTAAATACAAAAAAATGAGATACAATGGTGTTGTTTGTGAAAAATGTGGTGTTGAAGTAACGTCATCTAAAGTTAGACGACATAGAATGGGTCACATTGATTTAGTTGCACCTGTTGCTCATATTTGGATGGTAAGTTCTTTACCATCTAGAGTTGGAACATTACTTGGTGTTAAACTTAAAGATTTAGAAAGAGTACTTTATTACGAAGCATATATTGTTTCTAATCCTGGTAGTGCTTACTATGACAGTGAAAACTCTAAAGCTGTTGCTAAATTTGATATTTTAAATGAAGAGCAATATAGAAATATTGAAGAGAATTATGAGCATACTGGTTTTGAAGCAAATATGGGTGGACAAATCATTCAAGATTTACTTAAAACTCTTGATTTAGTTGAACTACTTCACTCTTTAAAAGAGGATATGGGTGCTACTAAATCTGAAGCTAAGAAAAAAACTATTATTAAAAGACTTAAAGTTGTTGAAAACTTTATCAATAGTGGAAATAGACCAGAATGGATGATGCTTACAGTTTTACCTGTACTTCCACCTGATTTAAGACCACTAGTAGCACTTGATGGTGGTAAGTTTGCTGTTTCTGATGTAAATGACTTATATAGAAGAGTTATAAACAGAAATAATAGACTTAAAAGATTAACAGAACTTGATGCTCCTGAAATCATTATTAGAAATGAGATGAGAATGCTTCAAGAGGCTGTTGATGCTTTATTTGATAATGCTAAAACTGCAAATGCTGTTAAGGGTGCAAATAAAAGACCTCTTAAATCATTATCTGAGATTATTAAAGGTAAGCAAGGTAGATTTAGACAAAATCTTCTTGGAAAAAGAGTTGATTTCTCTGGTAGATCTGTAATTGTTGTTGGACCTAATTTAAATATGGATCAGTGTGGTATTCCTAAAAAAATGGCTTTAGAGTTATTTAAACCACATTTAATGGCTAAACTTGAAGAGAAAGGTTATGCTACAACTTTAAAATCTGCAAAAAGATTAATTGAAACAGAAACTAATGAAGTTTGGGAGTGTTTAGCTGAAATCGTTGAAGATTATCCAGTATTATTAAATAGAGCTCCAACTCTACATAAACTTTCAATTCAAGCGTTCCATCCAATATTAATTGATGGTAAAGCTATTCAGTTACACCCATTAGTGTGTGCTGCTTTCAATGCCGATTTTGATGGGGATCAGATGGCTGTTCACGTTCCATTATCTCAAGAAGCTATTGCTGAAGCAAAAGTTCTTATGATGAGTTCTATGAATATTCTTCTTCCTGCATCTGGACGTGCTATTGCTGTTCCTTCTCAGGATATGATTTTGGGTATATATTACCTATCATTAGAAAAAGATGGAGTAATTGGTGAGCATAAACTATTTTCTAATTTAAATGAAGTTTTAATGGCTTTAGAGCTTAAAAAAGTTGATTTACATGCAAAAATAAGAACAATGATTGATGGACAGTTAGTTAGTACTACTGTTGGTAGATTAATTATTCATAATATTTTACCAGATTTTGTACCTTTAGAGTTATGGAATATTATTTTAAAGAAAAAGAATATTGGAACATTAGTTGATTTTATTTATAAACATGGTGGATATGAAGTTACACCTAAATTCTTAGATAACTTAAAAAATCTTGGTTTTAAATATGCTACAAATGCTGGTGTATCTATCTCTATTGATGATATTAGAATTCCTGATTCAAAAACTGATTTAGTTTCAGTTGCTAAAAAAGAGGTTATTGAAGTTCAGAAACAATTTAACCAAGGTTTATTAACAGAACAAGAGAGATACAATAAGATTATTGATATTTGGACAGTTTTAAATAACAAACTTGGTGTTGAGATGATGGATTTAGTTGAAGCTGATAAAGATGGGTTTAACTCTATTTATATGATGGCAGATTCTGGGGCTAGAGGTAGTTCTGCACAGATTAGACAGCTTGCTGGTATGAGGGGTCTTATGGCTAAACCTGATGGTTCAATTATTGAGACACCAATTATCTCTAACTTTAGAGAAGGTCTAAATGTACTTGAGTACTTTATTTCTACACATGGTGCGAGAAAAGGTCTTGCTGATACAGCTTTAAAAACAGCGAATGCTGGATACTTAACAAGAAAACTTATTGATGTATCACAAAATGTAAGAATTGATTTAGAAGATTGTGGAACACATGAAGGTATTGAGATTACTGATATTATTGATGGTAATGAACTAGTTGAAGCTCTTGAAGAGAGAATCACTGGTAGAGTTATTGCTGCAAATATTGTTGATCCAATCTCAAATGAGATTTTATTTACAGAGGGTACTTTAATAACTGAAGAGGATGCAAAAGTTGTTTCTGAAGCTGGTGTTAAGTCAGTTGTTATTAGAACTCCACTTACATGTAAAGCTGAAAATACTTTATGTGCTAAATGTTATGGTCTAAACCTTGGTGAGCAAAGAAAAGCAAATCCAGGTGAAGCGGTAGGTGTACTTGCTGCTCAATCTATTGGTGAGCCAGGAACTCAGCTGACACTAAGAACATTCCACGTTGGGGGAACAGCTAGTGCAACTCAAGCAGAAAAAGAGTTAAAAGCTTCTAAAGAAGGTTTTGTAAGATACTATAACATTGAAACATACACAAATAAAGATGGTGAAAATATTGTAGCTAACAGAAGAAATGCTGCTATATTATTAGTTGAACCTAAAATCAATGCACCATTTGATGGTATTGTAGGAATTGAAACAACTCATGAAGAGATGATTGTTTCTGTAACAAGTTCATCTGATACAAAAAAATATTACTTTAGAAAAAGTGATGTAGCTAAGCCAAATGAGCTAGCAGGTGTAAGTGGTAAAATTGAAGGTAAATTATATTTTCCATACAAAGATGGTGAGGCAGTTAATGTTTCTGATTCAATTGTTGAAGTTATTAAAGATGGTTGGAATATACCTTCAAGAATCCCTTATGCATCAACATTAAAAGTTGATGATGGTGCTCCTGTTACTAGAGAGATAAAAGCAAATGCTAAAGGTAAAGTAAAATTCTTTAAACTTAATGGTGATTATTTAGAGAGAGTTACAACTAAAAAAGTTGGTGATACTGTTACTCAAAAAGGTTTATTTGCGGTTATTGTTGATAGTGAAGATAGAGAAGCTGTAAGATACTATATATCAAGAGAATCTGTTATTGCAATAGCAGATGATAGTGAAGTTGAAATTGATACAATTATTGCAAAACCGCAAAATGAGTCACATGTGGTTATTGCAGAATGGGATCCATATGCAAATCCAACTATATCTCAAGATGCTGGTAAGGTAACGTTTGAAGATATTATTCCTGGTGTTACTGTAAGTGAAGCTTATGATGAGTTAACAGGTACATCTAAACTAGTTGTTAATGAATATATTCCTAATAACTACAAACCTGCAATTATTGTTAAATGTAGTGATGATGAAGTTAAGAGTTATGTTCTTGAGCCAAAAACATCTTTATTTGTAAATGAAGGCGATGAAGTTCAAATAGCTGATATTTTAGGTAAAACACCTAAAGCTGTTTCTAAATCATCAGATATTACTGGGGGTCTTCCAAGAGTTTCTGAGTTATTTGAAGCAAGACGACCAAAAAATATTGCAGTTTTAGCTACATTTGATGGTGTTGTTAGTTTTGGTAAACCATTAAGAAATAAACAAAGATTAATTATTACTGATAACCAAGGTAATAAAGATGAATTCTTAATTATTAAAGATAGAAATATTTTAGTAAGAGATGGTGAGTTTGTACATGCTGGTGAGCAATTAACAGATGGACAAATTGCTTCTCATGATATTTTAAAAATCTTAGGTTCAAAAGCACTTAATGAATTTATCGTTGCTGAAGTTCAAGGTGTATACCGAGGACAAGGGGTTAATATTGCTGATAAACATATTGAGGTTATTTTATCTCAGATGTTAAGACAAGTTAATGTAATTGAACCAGGTAATACTAAATTTGTTATTGGAGATATGGTTTCTAGAAAAAGATTTATATCTGAAAATAAAAGAATTATAAATATGGGTGGAGAACCTGCACTTGCTGAACCAGTTTTACTTGGTATTACTAGAGCAGCTGTTACATCTGATTCTATTATATCTTCTGCTTCTTTCCAGGAAACAACAAAAGTTTTAACAGAAGCAGCAATTTCTGCAAAAATGGATATGTTAACAGACTTAAAAGAGAATGTTGTTATTGGTAGAACTATACCAGTTGGAACAGGTATTCATAGAAATAAAAAAGTTAAGTTTAGTGCACCTGAATAAAAGTAGAGAGTAATCTCTACTTTTAAAAGTATCTAATTTGACAACAATTTTATTTTTAATTATATTTTTTATCGCCATTGAGCTTTTTGAGTCAAATTGGCAAAAAGCAGATAGCTTTTATGGCGTAATAAAAAACAACTATCAAATATATTCAAAGAGTATATTTTTATTTTTTATTTTAAACCCTTCATTTATATATTCAATATATTTATCATTTACATTAAATAACTTTGACTTTTTTATGAGTTCAATTATAGTTGTTAAGTTTATTGATATTAGTTTTAGATTGCATTTAATGAAAAAGATTCAAAATGATGAAGATATATCTTCAATAGTACCTTTTGATATTCCTATGAATAATTATTATAGATATATGAATGTTCTTATATATCCTATGATGTTTGTTTTTTCTGTGATTTAATATAAAAGCTTATTTGATATAAGCTTTTATAATTTGTTGTTTTATTAGTGGTTTATCCCCACCATATCTTCCTGATGTTCTGATATTGTTAAGTTTATTTAAAACTTTGAAACTTGATTTATCTTTTAAATATCCAAAAATTGTATGTTTTCCATTTAACCAAGGTGTTTTAGCAGTTGTAATAAAAAATTGACTTCCATTTGAATTTGGATATCCAGGATTTGCCATTGCTAATACACCAATTTTATTAAACATCGCTTTTGCATTAAATTCATCTTTAAAATTTTTACCCCAAATAGATTCACCACCTCCACCTGTACCTGTAGGGTCTCCACCTTGAACCATAAAGTTCTTAATAATTCTATGAAAAATGATTCCGTTGTAGTAGCCATTTTTAATATGTGTAGTAAAGTTTTCTACAGTCTTAGGTGCCAAATCAGCCCTTAATTCAATCTCAATTTTACCTTGTGTAGTTTCAAGAACTGCAACGGGATTTGATGCTTGTAAAAAAGCAATACTGATTACTAATAGTAGTAATTTCTTCATTTCTATCCTTTGTTTAATTTTTTATTATCATAACAAAAAAATATTAAAAAAAGATTTTAAATATACAAAAATTTAAGTTCGAAGTGCAATT
>JAYEPG010000215.1:0-5637 GCA_034723795.1 Campylobacterota bacterium | reverse complement strand
GATTTAAATAATGCAGTTTTCGTATTTACATCACTTTCATCCCCAAAAATATAATTTATATGTGATTTAACATGATGAAATGAACAAAACAATGTTTTTGTTTTTATTGTTTTCACAAATTTAACTTTTAGAGGATTTGTCTCTCCATGTGAAGTTTTCAATATCACATACTCACTTTTAAACAAATCTTTGTCTTCGATACTAGCTAAAATAACATCTTCACTATGCTTTTCTCTCAATTTTTCTGTATGAATTGTTTGAGCAGAGTTATTATAATGAATTAAAACTCGTCCAGTAGTTAAATAGAATGTCTCAAATTCTATATTTCTAACTAGCTTATTTACTTGACCACGTAGTTGATATTGATTGTACTTAAAATATCCAAACCCATCTGGTGTTCTAAAAGATTCAGTATGTAAAATAGGTGTATCAGTTTTAGCAATAGGCCATTGCATCCCTTTACTTCTATGTTTTTTTAGTTTGGTATAGTTTGCCCCACCATATCTGTAAGGTGCTTCAACTCTTACTTGATTCCAAACATCTTCACTTGTATTAAATAAAAATTCACCTTTAATTTTATTTTCTATATCTCTTAGAACTTCCCAATCATCAGGTAAGTCATTTTCTACTAATGGTTGAGATAAATGTAATCTTCTCATTGCATTTACATAAACACCCGTTTTTTCATATGCAGACTTTACACCAAAAACTATATCTGATTTTTTAGCAATCTCAGTCATAAAAAGTTCTTGTGTCATAAGCAACTCAAGATTATCAAGTGCTTTATTTATTTTATTTTGGTTTGGATGAATGTGTGCAATATCCTCACCCATTACCATCATGGCTTTCATTTTTCCATCTAACATAGCATCAATCATATCAGGAGTTTTTAAACCCTCTTCATTTGGTTTAGTATAATCAGGTGCATAATATGGTAAACAACCCATATCACAAGTACCTTGGACATTATTTTGACCTCTTAAAGGCATAAGTCCTGCACCCTCTTTCCCAATATTTCCAGTCATAAGAGCAAGATTTACCATTGCCATTACAGCATAACTTCCATCTATATTTTCACTTATCCCTAATCCCCAAAAAATCATAGATTTTTTTGTTGCATAAGCTCTTGCAATATAAGGAATTTGCTCTGCTAACTCTTCATATCCTTTAATATTTTTAAAATACGATGGATTCGCATAAGGGTCATCTAAAATTGAATCTCTATACTCTTCAAAATCTTTACATCTTGATTCAATAAACGATGGATTATATAAGTATTCTTTTAGAATTACATAGGCAATAGAGTTTAAAAATAGCAAATTTGCTTCATATGGTAAAACTACCTGTTGTGTAGCAAATTTTCCTAGTTGAATATTTCTTACATCACACACAACTAACTCAGCAGTTTTATTTCTAGATGCTTCAATCATTCTATTTGCAACAATTGGATGTGCTTCAGTTGTATTTGAACCAATCACAAGCATAAACTCAGTTTTATAAATGTCATCGTATGGATTTGAAGCAGCTCCTTCTCCAATTGTTGCTGCCATACCATTTAAACTTGGTGCATGACAAACTCTTGCACAATTATCTATATTTGGAGAGTCCATAGTCTCTCTTGCAAATTTTTGTAATAAAAATCCACTCTCACAACTAGTACGTGCTCCACCTGTTGCACAAAAGCTATGTCTACCGTAACTATTTTTAATCTCAGAAAGTTTCCATGCTGCTAAAGATGTTCCAAATTCATGTGATGCTTCAAACCAATCATCGTCTAAGGAAACTAAAGTATTACTTCTAGCTTTTAACTCTCTAGGCATCAATTCAAAATTGTTTTCTATAAATGATTTTTTAATTCTCGTATTTCTAATACGAAGAGGTGAATCGACAAAATCAAATCCTAACTTACCTTTTATACAAAGTTTACCTTGTGAAACATACCCATCACTTTGAGCATATATTTTTAATATCTTATTATCTTCTACTTGTGCTGTAATATCACAACCAACACCACAATACGTACATACTGAACCTATATCATGAACCATAATCACCCACCTCCAACAAATTGTAATAACTCTAATTTATCACCATCTTGAGGGTGACTATTAGACCAATCATCTTTTTTTACAATATCCATATTTACAGCTGCTGCCATAACCTTATCTTCTATCTCTAAATCCGTTATAATTTTTTGTAATGAACTACCGTCTTCTATCACTTTAGTTTCACCATTTATAATTAGTTTCATCTATTTATTTTCACCTTTATCTTGTCTAAAACTTACCATCTTAAATCTATCACCCATACCTGTTGGATTTAATAGAGTTTTAACTTTGTTTGATTCACCTAAATATGTATCTTCATCCACATTTTTATGTAATATTTCTAGTAAATCAATAATACCAAATGATACAAGTGCTTTTAACTGAGTTTCATAAGCTAAATTTGTAGCACCAGCTTGTTCAAAGCTATCTATTACATGAGTAAAGTTTACATCATATGTAATATCAGATGAACCAAAAAGATTTTCCAATTTTATATTTTCATCAAATATTGGATATACATTGTGCTTTGCGTAAACTCTACATGAAAAATCATTTCTAGGATATTTCTCACCATAATCAAATGTAACAAATTCAAACTTGTCTATATTATTACATATATTTTGAGCAAACTCTTCATATCCAACTGCTACTTCACCTTTTGTAATTTTATATTTATTACAAAGTGTATTTAAATTTTCATCATCACTATCACAAAATTCTATTTTATTATTTTTTACTTTTGCATATTGAAGTTTATCTTCATTTGTTGAATATACAAGTTCGCATGGAAATGCATCAAATATCTCATTTGCTACAACAAAAGCATTTGATAACTTAACTTCACTTATATCATTAAAATGTATTAATTCAACATCATCTCCGAAACAATTATAAAAATACTCTTTTTGTTTAATTCTAAGATGCTCATATCTTTCTACAATTGCAAATTTTAAACTACTTAAAAGTTCTGGTTTAAGAGTATATATAAACTGTACCATATCTGATAAAAGATACCCGTGATGTGCACCAACTTCTACAATAGTTGAATCTTTTGATAAAAAACCTTCTTCTATAACATCAACAACTCTTTTTCCAATAGAACCACCAAAAAATTTACTAGTGCTTACTGCTGTGTAAAAGTCACCCTCTTTACCAATTGTTTTATAGTTTGAATAATATCCATCTTTTCCATAAAGCCAATCTTGAAAATAATTACTAAATTTCATTAATACTTATCCATTTCTATTCTTGAATAAATTTCTAAAAGTTCTATCTGTTTTTCAATCTCTAAACTTTTTGAATCTAATTCTTTTATTTTTTTAGAGTTTACCATAGTATCCAAGTCTGATTGTGTTTTCATACCAACACTTAATTGTTCTTTTATTTGAATTAATAAAGAATCATATAACTTTATATCAGATAATGAAATATCAATTTTTTTATCAATGCTATCAATTTTAGATATTGCATTTTTATATTTTGACAACTCTTCTCTTTTTTTATCTTCTAAAGTAGATTTTTTTTGTAAATATTCAATTTTTGAACTTTGTATTTGATATGAATATTTAATATCAAATGGTATTGTAATATTAAAACCTACATTAGTAGTTCCATCTTTACTTAGTGCTGGACTATTGTCTATATCATGATACTTAGTATAATCACCTGTAAAATTAATTGTAGGAAGATAATTAGATAAAGTCATATTTTTCATCCAATATGAACTATCAATATCTTCTTTTGCTTGTTTTATATATATATTATTTTCTAAATAATTTTCTGATTTTATAAGTTTTAAAACTGGCAATTCTAATTCGGTATATTCTTTATCAGATAAAGTCGAAAGATTATTTATAAATGTTTCTTTCTGATACTCTAAATCTATTAATCCATTTTGTTTAACATTAGATTCTATAATTGCATTATCTAAAAATGAGGTATCTAATATTCCATTTAATACTTGTTCTTTCTTTCTTTGAATATCAAGTTTTGCATTTAGAATTGATAATTTTTGCTTTTCTATAGTAATATTAATTTTTTTAATTTGAAATAAAATATTAACTGTTTGTTTTATAAGTTCTTTCTTCTGTGTATCAATTGAAGTTTTTGAATATCTTTCCATACTAGAAGCATATTTAATTGCATAATATATTCCACCACTTTTAAATATTGGTTGAGAAATACTTATAAATGACTTTTGAGTTGTATAAGTTTCACCATTATTATAAATATATTTATAGTAAATTGGATTTATCCAATCTTTTTTTAATTTTTCAGAATCTTGTATCGATTTATCATAAGAATAATTTAATATATCATGTTTGTTTTGAGATAATACATTTTCATTAGCATATAAATTAATACTAACAAATAAAGATGACAATAAATAGTTATGAAACTTTTTCAATTGCTCTCTCCAGTCTTTTAAAACCTTCATCAATTTCATCTTTAGTTATCGTAAGAGGAGGTAAAAATCTAAGAGTATTTTTTCCTGCTTTTAAAACTAAAACACCCTCATTAAAAGAGTTTGAAATAATTGAATTTAATATATCTGCACTTTTAACTCTTAATCCTCTCATAAATCCAAGACCAACCATACTATCAAAAATATTAAGATTATTTTCATAAAAAGTTTTTAATTTATTTTCAAAATAGATAATAGTTTCATCAAGTGCACCGTTATTTTTTAACTCATCTAATATACTACAAACTTCTAAAGCAGATATTGTACTTAAATAGTTTCCACCAAAAGTTGAACCATGATCACCAGGTACAAATATATCTTTATGAGTAGTCATAACTATACCAATTGGTACACCACCACCTACACCTTTAGCCATAGTTATTATATCAGGATTTATATCATATAAATTAGATGCTAAAAATTCTCCTGTTCTATACGCACCAGTTTGAACTTCATCTACAATTAATAAAATATCATTATCTTTTAAAAATTTTGCAAGTTTTTGTATCTCATCTTTATCAAAAGGTTGAACACCACCTTCACCTTGTACTAGCTCTATCATTACAGCAACTGTTTCATCATCAATAGAATTATATATGTCATTGATTTTTTTATCATATGAAAATCCATCAGGATAAGGAGAAAAATGATCTGAATGCATAGAACTTTGTCCCGTTGCTTTAACAGTAGTTATTGTTCTTCCATGAAAAGAATGTTCTAAAGTGATAACTTTATATCGTTTATTATTAAATTTAGTTTCACCATATTTTCTAGCAATTTTTATTGCACCCTCATTTGCCTCTGCTCCACTATTTCCAAAAAACATAGCAACTTCGTATCCACTAAGTTCTGCAATCTTTTGAGCTAATTTAGCTTGAGGTTCGATAGCATATAAATTAGATATATGTGTTATATTTTGTACTTGATTACAAATAGCATCACTTATTCTTTTATTTCCATGACCACATGAAACTACACCAATTCCACTTGTAAAATCAATATAATCATTCTCTTTATCATCGAAAAGTGTTGAATTTACACCTTTCGTAAAGTTTACATAGTTTCTAGCGTAAGTATTTAAAACATATTGTTTATCAATATCTTGTATATTCATATATTATTCCT
>JAYEPG010000214.1:0-53754 GCA_034723795.1 Campylobacterota bacterium | reverse complement strand
AATTTAATGTACCAGACTTGATAACATCATCAAGTTTATCAGCATTTGCTGTACTAAACATACCTATTGCTGCAATTGATGCAACAACCAATGATACTTTTTTCATCATTTTCATATTTTTATCCTTTATTATGTGTGATTATAACAAGGTGTAACTTAACATATCTAAGGTTAAACCCAAGTTATTAATTAACTACATATTTATAGATACCAAAATGATATATATAAAGTAATCTAACCCAAAGGCAATTCTATATAAAATTCTATCCATTTTGGATAGCACAACGATAAACACCTATGAACAACGACTTCTAACAACATTTAAAGCTCCTTTTCATAGCTGAATATACTTATTTCTGACACAATATTAGCACAATTACCTAAAAGGGATTGAAAATAATAGGTTGCGGAAGCTGGATAGTATCGTACAAAAATAAAAAACTATAAATACCCATAAATAGGCACTTTCTAACTAAATAAATATACCCAGAAGACAATCCCTCCCCTCTCTTTTTGCAGTTCATGGATAACACTAGATACATTCATAGAAAATTTAATAGAAATTTGAAAGTTTTGGATATTTTCTTTTGAGCTAAACGCTTTTGAAAAATTTATAGAAACAATTGTCAATAAAACCAATGCAACAGTTGCGGATATAAAAAATAATTTCATGTTGTGTTTATTCATAATTATAAGATACCTTTTTTTAATAGTGCATTATATTATTATTTACTTAAAATTGTTACTAAATTTAAAATAAATATTACAAAAATTTAGAATTTAAGAATCTTCTTCAATTTATATGATGTTAAATAAAATAAAATTTTATTATAAACTAAGAGGAAAAAAGTTAAACTATATGCTATGAAAAATCAAATGATGGAACTAATTAAAGAAGCATATAGTGATGAGAATAAGTTTAAATCTCTAGAGAATATCTATAATTTATATGAACAGCTACAATATTGCGAAAATTTAAATGAGATGGCAATTAACTTATATAATTGGTTAAATGTAACCTACAATATAAATAACTTAAATTTCTCTTTGTTTGATATGGAAACAAATCAAACTAATATTGTTTTTAAAACAGGTGAAGAGTTCTTTTTAGATGGTGAATTATCTTTTTATTTTATAATAAATACTCATACTGAACTTAATGCTGTCTTATCTTTTACTGCAAATTCTACAGAACATTATAAAAAAATAGATGATGACTATAGTTATATTGAAGCAGCATTTTTTCAAATATCACCTATTTTACAAAATGGTATAGTGAAAAAACATCATATTGAAGCATCATCTATTGATAGTGTTACACATGTTTATAGTAGAAAATATCTAACAGAACATATACGTAAATTAACAGCTTTATCAAATAAAAAAGAGGAAAACATAACATTTCTTATGATTGGTATTGATCACTTTAAAGCTGTGATTGATGAGTTTGATTATGATATTGGGGATAAAGTTTTAGTAGAACTTGCTAAAGTGATACATAGTAACATAGATGATTTTGATATTGTTGCTAGATTAACAGGTGATGAATTTTTAGTTGCTTTAGTAAATAAATCAAACCAATCAAAAATATTAAATATATCACAAAAAATAATAGATGAATTTGCCCAAGTTGAAGTTGTTGTAAACGAAGAGACTCAACAAAAACTTAAAAAAACAATATGTGTAGGAATATCATCGTATCCAGATGATAATAATGATATAAATCAAGTACTAAAAAATGCAGATAGCTTTTTATATGAAGCAAAAAATATAGGTAGAGGAAAAATAGCTGTTTATACAAAAGAAGGGATAAGTAGTATCGATTTATTTTAGATTTATCTATTTTTAAGTATAATCCACAAAATTTAACATCTTAATAAAGGGCGACACTAGAAGCGTACCTTTAAAAAAGAAAAAACAAAAGGAAATAAAATGAAAAAAGATATACACCCAGATTATAAAACTTGTGCTGTAACATGTGCTTGTGGAAATGCTTTCGAAACTAAATCAAATGTTGATACAATGAGAATTGATATTTGTAACGCTTGTCACCCATTCTTTACAGGTGAAGAGAAAATCGTAGATGCAGCTGGTAGAATCGAAAAATTCAAAGCTAGATACGCAATGAAATAATGCTGACATTTATCCCCACTCCTATAGGAAATTTAGGAGATGTCTCTTTTAGAACTATTGAAGTTTTAAAAGCTGGGGATGTTATCCTTTGTGAAGACACAAGGGTAACAAAAAAACTTCTAAATCTTATATCTATGAAACTTGATATAAAATTCCCTCAATTTACTTTTATAAGTTTACATTCACATAATGAAAAAGATTTCATCAATCAAAATGGTAAAGAAAATCAAGAGTTACTTCAAAATAACAACTGTATCTATATGAGCGATGCTGGTATGCCATGTGTTAGTGATCCTGGTAGTTTACTTGTAGGTTTTTGTTTAGAAAATGAAATTGAGTTTGATGTACTTCCTGGGGCAAATGCTATTTTAACTGCATATGCAAGTAGTGGATTTATAAATACCACATTTACTTTTTTTGGTTTCCTACCACATAAAGGGAATGATAGAAAAGATAAACTTGACCAAGTTTTAAATAGTGACCACTTAGCTATTTTATATGAGTCACCACATAGACTTCTAAAACTTTTAGAAGAGTTAAATGAAAAAGAACCTTCAAGAGTTATATTTTTAACAAAAGAGCTTACTAAAAAATATCAAACAAGATATAAAGGTGAAGTATCACAGGTACTTACTCAAGTTAAAAAAACAGAAATAAAAGGTGAATGGGTAGTTGTAATAGAAAATAAAGCTAATGAAAACAAAGGTATCATCACTTTAGAAGATATTAGCGAACTAAAACTACCACCAAAACAAAAAGCAAAACTAATCTCAAAATTAACTGGACAAAATGTAAAAGAGATATATAACGAATTAATCGGTTAACACTACAATGAAGTTTATTCAAAAAGAGATAAGCGATACTCTTGAGATAAAAAGATCTAAATTTATCACACATATTTGCCCATACAGTGAATTTAAATCTATGATGGATAGATTAAAATCTGAGCATCCAAAAGGTAGACATTTTGTTTACGCCTACAGATATTTAAATGAATTTGATCAAATAGTAGAAAATAGCAGTGATGATGGTGAACCAAAAGGCACTTCAGGAAAACCAACTTTAAATGTACTTGCTGGAAATGAATTAATAAATACAGCAGTTATAATAGTAAGATATTTTGGTGGAATTAGACTTGGAACTGGTGGATTAGTTAAAGCCTATAGTGATGCAGTTAATTTGGTTCTTCAAGATGCAGATATTTTAAAATATGTTAAACTAACCAAAAAAAGTTTAACCATCTCATACTCACTGTTATCACAAGTTGAATATATCATATCATCATTTGAGATAAATATAAAAGAAAAATTGTTTCAAAATGATATTACACTTATACTTGAAGGAAGTCATAAAGAGTTTGAAAACTTATCAGATAAGCTTTTTAGAGATATGATTTTGAAAGATATTTAAATGAAAAAAAATACATTATTTTATATCCCTATTTTCTTTATTGTTATTATTGTAAATATTTTATTTAGTACTTACTTTATAAGTTTATTTTTAGCAGGAGTTGTATTTACTATATTTTTAGAGTGTTTAAAAAAAGAGTATTATTATATGCTTATATTATCAATATTTACTTTTTTTGTTATTGAAAGTACTCATGGATTTAAAATCTTTTCATTAAGTTTAATATCACTTTTTTTATACTATTTTATCATACCAAAAATCAAACATCTTTTTTCATCAAATACATTAAAAGAGATATTTTATATTATTAGTTTTTATGCAATAATGTTTTTATTTCATATTTATACAAATAGTTTTGATACAAGTAGTTATTTTATATTTTTAATAAATCTTATTATTGATTTTATTATTGTAGGGGTTCTTTTATGAGACTAAATTTTATCATTGGATTTATTATATCTATATCAATATTGTTATTAGTTAGAGTCTATTATATTAGTGTACAATCTCACGATCACTATGAAGAGTTATCTAAAGAGAATTATATAAAAAAGTTTCATACAGTAGCTGTTAGAGGCTCAATCAAAGATAGAAATGGAAAATATCTAGCAGTAAATAAAGTTGGTTTTAGTATCACAATAAAACCGCACTTACGAAGTAAAAAAAAGTTTAAAACAGTTGAAGATGTAGCTAAACTTATTGTAAAACATTTTCCAAACTTTAAATATGAAAAACTATTAAAAAGATATAAACAACTTGATTCTCCATATAAACACGAATGGATAAAAATAGTTGACTATATTGATTATGATGATTTATTTAAATACTATTCAATATTTAACTCAAATGAAAATATCAAAATAGAATCAGCTATAAAAAGAGAATATCTATACAAAGATGTCGCAGCACATATTCTAGGATATGTGGGAAGAGTTTCACAAAAAAACATAAGTAAAGACCCACAATTAAAACATTTTAATCAAATAGGTAGAACTGGCTTAGAAAAATACTATGATAAACTTTTAAGAGGAACTGTAGGTTATGAAAAGTATAAAGTAAATGCAGTATATGAAAAAATAAAACTATTAGAACAGGTAAAACCTACTAAAAAAGATATAGATTTAACTATAGATATTGAACTACAACAATATATCCATAAACTATTTGGTAAAAAAGCAGGTGCTGTTGTAGTTATGGATATTCACAATGGTGAACTTCTAGCAGCAGGTAGTTTTCCAGAGTTTGATAACAATCTTTTTGTTAATGGTATCAGTCATAAAGATTGGAAAAATATCCAAGAAGATTTTAACCATCCATTTACAAATAAACTAATAAATGGATTATACCCGCCAGGTTCTGTTATGAAAATGGGTATTGCATTGTCATTTTTAGAAAATAAAATAAAACCTAATTACTCAGTATACTGTACAGGGGAACTTTTACTTGGAAATAGAAAATTTAGATGTTGGAATAACAAAGGTCACCATAGAACTGGTTTTGTAAAAGCTATTAGAGAAAGTTGCGATGATTTCTTCTATAAAGGTAGTTTAAAAGTTGGAATAAATAATATTCATAACACATTAGATAGATTTGCTATTGGTCATAAAACTGGTATAGATTTACCAAATGAATCAAAAGGGATAAACCCAGATAAAAAATGGAAAAAAATAACTAAAAAACTACCTTGGTATGTTGGAGAAACTGTTGTTGCATCTATTGGTCAAGGTTTTATTAGTGTTACTCCTATGCAAATAGCTAGATATACAGGTGCAATGGCAACAAATAAACTACAAGTACCACATCTTTTAAAAGATGATAGTTTAATAAAAAGTATAGATACAAATATCTCAAAAAGAGATATAAAAATCATCCAAAAAGGGATGTATCACGTTGCAAATAAACCAAAAGGTACTGCTGTAAACTATATAAAAGCAAGAACAGTCGTAGCAGGAAAAACAGGAACTGCTCAAGTTGTAGGTATCCCTCAATCTGAAAAAGTAAGGATGAAAGAGCATGAACTAGAATACTTTCAAAGATCACAAGCGTGGCTTACAACTTATGCTCCATATAAAAAACCAAAATATGTTATAACAATACTTGTAGAGCATGGTGGTCATGGTGGTTCAGCTGCTGGACCAATGGTAGGAAAAATTTACAATAAACTTATAGACTTAGGATATATTAAAGATGGAAAATAGATACAAAGAGAGTTTAAAACTAATACAAGAAGCACATTATATACTTATACTAACACACCTAAATCCAGATGCTGATACTATATCATGTGCTTTATCTTTAAGTAATTTTATGTTTGAAAATAAGATTAAACATAAGGTTTTTAATAGTTCAAATGATATACCCAGAGTTTTGAACTTCTTACCAAAATTTGATAAAATCACAACTCAAATACCAAAGTTTTATGACCTAGTTATCTATGTAGATTGTGCAGACCAAAAAAGAGTTGGTGTAGATTTGGTTGATGGTGTAAAAATCATAAATATAGACCACCATCAATCAAATGACAACTTTGGAATAGTAAACATAGTAGATGAAACAAAAGCAAGCACTGCAGAAGTTTTATACAATTTCTTTGAACAAAATAATTTAAAAATATCAAAAAATACAGCCCAATGTTTATACGTAGGAATCTATGACGATAGTATCGCTTTTACAACTCCAAGAACATCACAAGAAACTTTCAAGACTATAAATAAACTAGTATCTACAGGTATAAGCCCAAGTCAAATTGCTGACAATCTACTAAGAAGAGACTCTTTAGCTAGATATAGAATTCTACCAAAGATTTTAGAAACTTTAGAGCTTCATATAGAGGGTAAACTAGCAACTATTTATCTTGATGAAAGCTGGATAAAAGAGACTGGTGCATCAACTCATGAGTGTGATGATGTAGTAAATATGGTTTTAAATATAGCAATAGTAGAAGTTATAGCATACTTTAGAATTATAAATTCAAAAGTAAGAGTTTCTCTAAGAAGTAAAAATGACATTGATGTATCAAATATAGCAAAAAACTTCAATGGTGGCGGACACAAAAATGCTGCAGGACTAAGTATAGATACAACTGTAATAGATGAAGCAAAAGAAAAGTTAATAACTGTTATAAAAGATAGTATCTAGTTATATACATATCTAAATCTATTTGACAAATTAGTATCTAATAAGATACAATAACTATATGTATTTAATTAAACAAACAGATACTTTTTCTAAGTGGTTGAAAAAACTAAAAGATATTCAAGCTAAAGTTTCTATCATTAGAAGAATTGATAGAATTAAAAAAGGTAACTTTGGAGACCATAAATCTATAGGTAATGGAGTGAATGAATTAAGAATCACTACTGGACCAGGATATAGAGTTTATTATACAAAGAAAGATGATGAGATTGTAATACTTCTAATTGGTGGAGATAAATCTACTCAAGCAGAAGATATAGCAAAAGCAAAACAGATACAAAAGGAGCTAGAAGATGAGTAAATTAACAACATTTGATATATCACAATATTTGGATAGCAAAGAGATGATAGCAGAGTATTTGTCTCAAGTGTTAGCAGATGGTGATATGAATGAACTACTTGAAGCTATTGGTAATATTGCAAAAGCAAAAGGAATGAGCCAAATAGCAAAAGATACAGGTCTTGGAAGAGAAAGTTTATATAAAACATTTCAAGAGGGTTCAAAACCTAGATTTGAAACAGTTATGAAAGTTATGAATAGTTTGGGAGTTAAGTTACAAGCAAGTGCATAAGTTTTTTATGATGGCAAAGAAATGATTTAAATAGTAAGTGCAATAAAAGCAAATAATATTAACTAAAGAGAAAACATGAAAATAGTCCTATTAATCATAATTTTAATTTCAAATATTCTATTTATAACAAATCAAACAGTTTTATGACATGGAAACAGATGCGTATACTAAAAGAAAATGGTGCCGAATTTGCAAACCACTCATCTTCTCACAATTCACTTCTTCCTTTAAATAGTGAAACAAATAAACAATGGGAAAAACGTATCTCTTTAGATATACAAACCACACAATTAAAACTGCAAAAAGAGTTAGGTACTACTACAAATATAAATCCACCTCTTTTTTCATACCCCTATGGTGAATACAATACAAAAATTGCAAAACTAATAAAAAAACTTGGATATATAGGTGTAACTCAAACATCAGGAGCAATAGATATAAATAGTGATTTAAAAATATTAAATAGATTTCCAATGGCAGAAGCTTTTGCCTCTTCTGATAGTTTTATAACAAAACTAAATACACTACCTCTGCCAATTGAATCTGTTTCACTTAAAGAACCAATTTTAAAAGATGAAAACCCACCATCACTATCAATAAAATTAAAACAGCCACTTAAAAATATAGCTTGTTATTTATCTAGTGGAGAATCTATAAAAATAAAATGGATTTCTAAAATAGAGTTTGAGGTAAAAGCAAATAAACCACTTAAATCACCTAGAGAAAAATACACCTGTACAGCACCAACCAAAGATGGAAAATGGTACTGGTATAGTCACTTGTGGATAATTAAAAAATAACTATATCTTACAAGTTGTTGCTTGCTCTACAAGTTCTGTGGCTACTATCTCATTTTCATTTATAATTTTATCTATTTTTAAATCTTTAAAATCATCTATTTGAACTTGGTGAGTTATTTTTAATATGATTTTTATATTTGGATCAATATCTCTTATTGATTCACATATTAATCTTATTTTTTCATCATTGTCAATTGCAATTATTACTGCTGCTGCATTTTTTATATATAAAGAGTTTAGCATTATTTTTGATGCTGCATTTCCAAAAAACACTATATCATCTCTTTGTTCACCCGTCTTTACGTGTTGAGCATTGTGTTCTATTGCTACATATGGTAGTTTAGAGTTTTTTAATTGTTTTACTATTTTTTGACCCAATAAAGAATATCCACAAACTATAATATGGTCTTTTATTTGAGTGCTTACCATTGGTTCTTGTAATATTTCAGTACGCTCTTTATGAAAGAAGTCAACGAAACTTCTAACATATCTTAAAGCTAATGATGTAAATAAAAGTGATAGTATAACTACAGGTATCATTATCTCATTTATCTCTTGGCTTATCAGGTTGTTTGCACTTGCAAGTGCAAAAACTGCAAAAGAGAATTCCCCCACTTGAGCTAAGGTAAGTGCAGTTTTAATAGCTCTTTTTGTAAATGTAAACACTCTTAATATTGCAAAAATAATTACAACTTTTAAAGACAATATCAGAACAGCTAAAGCAACAATAATAAAAAAGTTATCCATTAAAGAGGAGAAGTTTACTTGCATACCAACTGTTATAAAAAATACACCTAAAAGAAGATCTCTAAAAGGTACAAGGTCAGCTTCAATTTGCCATTTATATTTTGTCTCTGCAATTAACATACCAGCTAAAAATGCACCCAAAGAATAAGAGAAACCAAAAGCATGTGCAAAAAGAGCTGAACTTAAAACAATAAGTAATATAGAAGCTATAAATAGCTCTTCAACTTTTGTATTTACAACATATTCTAAAAACTTAGCCGTTACATACTTACCTAATAAATAAAGTACAACACCCACTACAATTGCCGATATAAAAGTATTTAGCAACATATTTGGTAATGAAACAGTTGAATCACTTAAAATTGTAATCATAAGTAAAATAGGGATAACAGCAATATCTTGGAAGATTAATATACCAACACTATTTCTACCATAAGGTCTATGAATATCACCATTATCATTTAAAACTTTTAAAACAATTGCAGTTGATGATAAAGCTAAAGCAGAACCAATAACTATAGATGTTTTCATATCTAATCCAAATCCTAAATTTGCAACATATGTAAAAAATATACTGGTTAAAAGTACTTGAAGTGTACCAAAAACAAACACCTCTTTCTTCATCTGTTTAAGATGATTTACTGAAAACTCCAACCCTATTGTAAACATTAAAAATACTATTCCAAACTCTGCAACATGTGATAAATATTCTTGATTGATATTTGCAAAGTCCATAAAAGCAGCTATTGTCATACCTGTAAATATATATCCAACAATTGGAGATATATGGTATCTTTTTAATATAAGATTAAATGATAATGATAAAAAAAGTGTAACAACAATTATTGTTAAAATGTCCATTAAATAATTCCTTAAATTATATTTGTTTATAAGTTATAAGAATTTAACATAATCTTTTGTATAATGTACTTAAAGTCTAAAATTAGAAGAAAACAAAGGATTATCTATATGAAATATGGAGAGCAAGAGATTGCCAATTTTGATATTAACGCACAAGAAAACTATTGGCCAAATGAGCATAAAAAAAACTATACTATAAATATTGAGTTACCAGAGTTTATGTGTAAATGCCCAAGGAGTGGTTACCCTGATTTTGCTACTATAAAATTATCATATGTTCCTAATGAAAAAGTTATTGAGTTAAAAGCTTTAAAGTTATATATAAACTCATTTATGAATAGACATGTATCACATGAAAATAGTGCAAATGAAATTTTTGATGCACTATCAAAAGGATTGAACCCTAAAAAAATAAAAATTATTGCAGATTTTAATCCAAGAGGAAATGTACATACAGTTGTAACTATAGATAGTGAAGAAAACAACTAACAAATAGGAAACATGAAATTTGAAAAAGTTAGTATCTAGTAGCGAAGCAGCTCAAATCTTAGGTTTATCTTTACAAGGTATACACTATAGAATTAAAAAAGGGCAACTAGAATCTATAAAAAAAGATGGTAAAATATTTGTTTATGTAGATTCTAAAACAACTTCAAACTCAAATACAAACACTGCAAAGTTAAATCATACTCAAAATGATGACAGATTAATCGAAGTAAAAGATGAGCAGATTAAACTTCTAAAAAAAACAATCAAATTTCTAAAAAAACAAAAAGATAGTGAAATTGTAAGATTAGAGAGACAACAAGAAAAAATAATGGATGTGTTTCAAAGTGAAGTTGATCTACTTAAAAGTGCATTCAATGAGATGAGAACACTTTATAAAGTTTCACATAAATCAGAAACAATCACAAACAAAAAAAATACAAAAGATATGGAAGAAGAACCAAAAGTAGAATCGAAAGTAGATTTTGATTTTATGGATATAAAAGAATTTTTTATTTTTATGAAAAACCATAACAAAACAGATAGTCAAATAAAAACTATCATTTTAGATAAAATAAAGCATGGTGACAAAAGATTTTTATACAACAAAAAGACGAAAGATGTTATAATATATAAAAGTGACTTCTTGGATTTAATATAGTAAGGATATTAATGTTAAAAATACTATTAAAAAGTAAAATACTTATTTCTGTTATTGCCGTATCATTGTTGATTATTGCAACACTATTTGTTTATATACCAAAGGTAACTGAACAAAACACAATCGATACAGTTGTAAGAAATAGTCAAAACACTGTTGCACAAATTAAATTAACAAGAGCATACTATGTAAGTAGTGTTGTAAAAGATGTTAAAAAATATGCACCACAATTAACTTTTGACTACGACCATCACGGAACAAATGGGAAATTACCATTTCCTACTTCAACAATTCATGATTTAAGTAAGATTTATAGTGATAATACTGGATTGACTTTTAACTTCTTTAGTGAGTATCCTTTTAAACCAAAAGCCTCAAGAGTATTGACACCTTTACAAAAAGAGGTTATAGAATATATTAAAAAAGATGAAAATAATATGTGGGTAAAGAGGGATACAATAGATGGTAAACCAGTACTTCGTGTTGCTGTTGTTGACTATATGACTGATCCGTCGTGTGTTAGTTGTCATAACAACCATAAAGATAGAACATGGGAAAAAGGTTATTGGAAACTTGGTGATAAAAGAGGTGTTTTAGAGGTTATTACACCTTTAGATATTGATTTAGCTGCAAATACAACAATGAGAAATAAAATTCTATTTTTTATTGCAGGGGCTATGCTTCTTCTTGTAGTATACTACTCTATAACATTAATTAGAAGAGAAAAAGAGTTAAAAGGTGAAAATGAAATTCTAGATGCAAGAGTTAAAGCTGAAGTTGAAAAAAATAGAACAAAAGAAAAACTATTAGTTCAAAAAAGTAGAACTGCTGCTATGGGTGAGATGATGGGTGCTATTATACATCAATGGAAACAACCTTTAAATGGTATATCTATAGCAAGTAGTGCAATTGAGATGCATGTTATTATGGATGATTTTGATAAAGAGTTATTGTCAAAACAAACATTAAGCATATCTCAACAAATAGACTACATGAATTCAACAATGAATGACTTTAGAGACTTCTTTAAAGAGCAGCCAAAAAGTTGTTATGAGATTGATTCTTGTGTAACTGAGGTATTAAAACTTATTGGAAAAGTTTATGAAACTCAATATATAAAATTTGATATTGATATGCCTGAAAAACTACATGTTACAGGTTATCCAAATGAGTTAAATCAGGTTATTATTAATATTTTCAATAACGCTAGAGATATTATTTTAGAAAAAGACCCTGAAGTTAAAACTATATTTATAAAAACTTTTACAGAAGATGAAAATATTGTTATGACTATTACAGATTGTGCTGGTGGTGTACCAGAAGATATTATTAGTATAGTCTTTGATCCTTACATAACAACAAAAACTGATGATAAGGGAACAGGTATTGGTCTTGATATGTCTAAAAGTATTATAGAAAAAGTTTATGGAAGTTTAACTGTTGAAAATGTTATGACAAATGTAGATGGAGTAGACTATAAAGGTGCTCAGTTTATAATTAAATTACACTCTTGTAATAATAAAGAGAATATAGTATAAAACTATATCTCTTTAGTTAGAAACACTCACTATACAATCTTTTAGAATATCAGGTTTAATGATTTTTATCTTTAAATTTGATAGATTAAATCTCTTATAAATTATCTTCTCTAAAGTTAGAATAGCATCTTCTATTAGTTCAAACTTTTTCTTATTCATAGTTTTTTTAACTAATGTTGATACTTCACTATAATCGATAAACTTTTTAGAATCTTTTTTAAACTTATACTCAAAAGATATATCGATGATTACTTTTTGTTTTTTTACTCTTTCAAATGGCAAAATACCAATGATTGTTTTAAATGTCAACTCTTCAATAGATACTTTCATCAAAGAGTTATTAGAACTGTTAGGCAACTTTACCCTCTTCTCCTTGAAATAATCTTACAATATTAGGAATATGTTTATAAAAGATTATAAATGTGATTATATACATAGGTGCATTTGAATCTACACCTAAACCATCACTTAATATAATAGCAGAGATTACAACCCCTATTAATCCAAGTAAAGAAGAGATAGAAGATATTTTTAATACCTTTGCACAAAATCCCCAAACTATAGCCCCAATAATTGTAGGTATTGGAACAAGAACTAAGAACACTCCAAGCCCAGTTGCCACACCTTTACCACCTTCAAAATTCAAATATACACTATAACAATGTCCCAATACAGAGATAACTGCAATAGCCCATAATGTTTCAATACTAGAACCATA
Organism: Campylobacterota bacterium; assembly: GCA_034723795.1. GTDB lineage: Bacteria > Campylobacterota > Campylobacteria > Campylobacterales > Arcobacteraceae > JAIOSF01. Next base: position 40,633 of record JAYEPG010000214.1, on the reverse strand, counting down.
CATTATAGCAACAATAATAACTGCAGCACCTTTTAATGCATCTAGTAAAACTGTTGCTATTCCTAGTTTTTTTGCTAAAGCTGGATTTGTTTGTTTTACAACTCTTAAAACATTAGTTGCTCCAATACTTTTACTACCTGATTCTTGTACATTTACCCCTGCATATTTTTTAGCAAGTAATAATCCAAAAGGGATAGATCCAACTAAATATGCCGCTATATAAAATACTATGTTTGGATTTGTAAAAAAGTCCATTAAAATTCCTCTTTTTGTTTTAAAATAACTTATATTTTATCTAATTATTCTTATAATATCACAAACTATAAAAATTAACATTTAATTAACAACAAGAAGATAAAATTTTAAAATTTAAATTTTAAAGGATACAGTAATGAAAAAATTATTACTAAAAGTTTTAGCAATAGGTACACTGTTTGCAGTGATTAATACAGGAGCATTAGCTATGCACCATGGTGCAAAAGATGATAAGAAAGCTATGAAGAACTTTAGAGCAGTTCCTGCAAGTCAAGCTACATTACTACAAGATGGTAAAAACAAAAAATATTGTCCAATTTGTGGAATGACTCTTTCAATGTTCTACAAAACAAACCATGCAGCATCTGATAAAGGTCATGATAAACAATATTGTTCAATTGTATGTACAGTAGAAGATGCAGTTGTAAATGATAAAAAACTTGATAACTTTAGAGTTATAGATAATGATTCTTTAAAATTTATTGATTCTAAAAAAGCTTTTTTTGTAGTTGGTAGTAAAAAGCCTGGTACTATGAGTGTTGTAAGTAAATATGCTTTTGCTTCTAAAAAATCTGCAGAAAAATTTGCTTCTAAAAATGGTGGTGAAGTCATGAAGTTTAATAAACTTTATAAACTAGTAGAAAAATCTTTAGAAAAAGATATGAAAGCAACTAAAAAAAGACAAGCAAAAGCAGCTAAAAAAGGTGCTATGATGTACAAAAAAATGTGTAAACCTACAGATAAAAAGTTTGTTTCAACAGCAGATGCTAAAACATTTTTAGTAGAAAGTGGAATCTGTGGAAAAATCAAAGGTAAAAAACTTCAAGCAATTGGTATCTATTTAGGTAAAAGATAACTTATGCTTAAAAAAATACTTTTTTTATCTTTTTTAACTATACTATTTATAACAAATTTAACTGGTGCTACATTTTCTAAAAAAGCATCAGTTACACCAGTTTTGGTTCAAGATGATGTTGGTAAACACTGGTGTCCTGTATGTGGTATGAAAATCGAGAACTTTTATAAAACATCATATACTGCAAAATTAAAAATGAATAACAACAATAGGCAATATTGTAGTATAAGATGTTTAATTCAAGATATGAATGAATATGATATAGAGTTAAAAACTGTAAAAGTTATCGATGTAGAGTCTCAAAAATATATAGATGCCAAAGATGCTTTTTATGTTGTAAAAAGTAAAGTATCAGGAACTATGTCAAAAGTTAGTAAACTAGCCTTTAAAGAAAAAAAAGATGCTTTAAATTTTATAAAAAAATACAAAGGTGAACTTGTAACTTTCGATGAAGCTTTAAAGATGGCTCAAAAATCATTAAAAACAGATATATCAAATACAAAGAAAAAGAAGCAAAAAAAAGTATACCCTAAGGGTAAAAGGATATACGAAAAAGTTTGTAAAAAAGATGAAATAGATCCTACAAACTATATAGAGATAAATGAACTAAAAGATGATATTGTATCTTCAAATTTATGTAAACCTCTAAAAGAGAGAGATTTACAAGCAGTTTCATTATATATTTGGGAAGTTAAAAGATTTGGTGACTTAGGTGAGATTGAGGGTAAAGTTGAAGTAAAAGAAAATGAGAAGTGTCCTGTATGTGGTATGTTTACTTATAAGTATCCAAGATGGGCTGCTCAAATATTTTATGAAAACGGAACACATAAACGCCATTGGTCATTTGATGGTGTAAAAGATTTGATGAAGTTCTATTTTGATTCTGCTAAATGGGGACACTATCCTATTGCTAAAATAGAGAATATTACTAAAATATTAGTTACAGATTATTATACACAAAAAGGTATTGATGGTACAAAAGCTTTTTATGTGATAAGAAGTGATATTTATGGACCTATGGGACATGAACTTATACCATTTGAATTAGAATCAGATGCACAAACATTTAAAAAAGATCATTTTGGGAAAAGCATCATTAAGTTTAATGATATAATTGAAGATGAAGTTTATAAATTAGACTTTAATGAATAAAAAAACAAACTTTCTTTTTATCTTTACTACACTACTATTAACAACACTAGTAGTAGTTGTTAGTATCTTAGATATTTATCATAGTTCAGATGATAAAACTATAGAAAAAAAGAATCTATTTGTTAAAACAATTGGTCTACCTGACTTAAGCATCTCAACAGAAGCTAGATATATAAGGCATAGAAGTTTATCTGATATAAATTCTATTTTTAGTGATGGTCCAGAACACCTTGAGTATGCTCCAACTACTTTTATAACATATGTAGGTATAATACAAAATGACAATAAATAAATACCTAATAGAATACGCTTTAAATTCGCTTTTAAGACAAAAAGCAAAAAACATTTTTATCTTAATCATATTTACACTTTTAATATCACTTATAACTTCAATATTTTTAATATCAAACTCTATAAAACATGAACTAAACTTAACAATAGATAAACTTCCTGCTATTACTATACAAAAACTACAAGCTGGAAAAGTTGTTGATATAGAGAGTTCACGAACTGATGATATTATTGCTATTGCTGGGGTAGAAGATGTAACTGCTAGGGTTTGGGGATACTACTATTTTGAAAATGCAGGTGTAAACTTTTCCATTATGGGTATAGACAACTATGAATCACAATACACAAATAGTTTAACAAAAATTGTAAATGATGAAACAAAAACAGATATATTGGATAATGAGTTTATGTTAGTTGGAAGTGGTGTTAAAAAGACACTTGATGAGAACTTTTATAAAGATTATTTTAACTTTATACTTAGTGATGGTAGTTTTAAAAAAGTTAAAATTGGTGGAGTATTTAACAGCGACATTGAGTTACAAAGTAACGATATGATAATAGTTGCAAAAGATTTAGCTTATGAAATACTAGGAACAAATGAAGAAAAAGCAAGTGATATAGTTGTAAAAGTTTCAAATCCAAATGAACTTGAAACAATAGTAAATAAAATAAAAATGTTATATCCAGATACCAGAATCATCACAAATGAAGATTTTAAAGTTAGTTATCAAAATATTTTCGATTATAAAAGTGGATTATTTTTAGCTTTATTTATCATCTCACTTTTTACATTTTTTATCATTATATATGATAAAACTAGTGGCTTAACTTCATCAGAAAAAACAGAGATAGGGATACTAAAAGCACTTGGTTGGAAAGTGGATGATATACTAAAGGAGAAATTTTATGAGAGTTTTATCATCTCATTTATAGCTTATATTTTAGGTATTATTATAGCTTTTTGTTTTGTATACTTTTTAAATGCACCACTTTTAAGAGATATATTCGAGGGGTACTCTCAACTAAAAACAACATTTGACCTACCTTTTGTTGTTGATTTTCAGATTTTAACTTTAGTGTTTTTTATAACTATCCCTATTTATATAGCTGCTACTATTATTCCATCTTGGAAAACTGCTACTTTAGATGCCGATGAAGTGATTAGATAATTAAACTTATTATATGGTAGAATCACTTTTTAATACAAACTACAAGGATATAAATATATGAAATTAAACTTCTTTTTCATAGTTCTTTTTTTAACATCATCAATAGATGCAAATAATAAGTTAGATATAAAACCAATAATTGACTTAACAATAGAACACAGGTATATAGACAAAGATTACACACCATTGGGTCAAAGTATATATAAAACAAAAAGTAGTTCCGATGGAGACTACTTTATAGGTGGTAAAGCTGGAGCTATTGCATCTTTTGAAAACTATGATTTAGGTTTAGCAATTCAAGCATTAGCAAAATCAAAAGATAACGATGAAGCAGTAAAGGATTATGAGGATCAGTTTTTAAATAATAACTTCGTAGGATACTCATATCTTTCAGATGCATATATAGGTACAAACTTTGAAAATATAGCAATTAAACTAGGGAGACAACAATACAACAATAGCTTAGTAAATAATAATGAAAGAATTACAACAAACAGTTATTCTGGTGTATTAGTTGAGTATAAAAAAGATGATTTTAAAATTGATGGGTTTTATTTTAATAAAGTCGCAGCTTCAGTTTTATCATCAGAAGTATCTAAAAATCACACCTATGGAATATTGGGGTATGGTATGGGGTATAATATTGGTGAATTTACAGATATTTCAGAGTATATTATAGGAGATAACAAACCAACAAAAGGTGCATTAAACTTAAATATAAAATATGGTGACGATAAAACTTATATCAAAGTTGAAAACCTTTATGTAGATAACTTCTTTAACACCTTTAATATTATAGGAAGGCTAAACCATAAATACAAGGATGTAGAAAACAGTTTAAAATTTGGATTTATAACACAAAATGAGGTTGGAGACAATCACTTTAATGATAATATTAATTCACAACTTTATCAAGCACAATATAAATTTTCAAAAGATAGATTCTATTTGAAATACAGAATAAGTCAAACTGCATCAAATAAAGATGCAAAATACAATGGTACTTTGATAAGTCCATTTTCAAATAGACCAGCATGGATTGTAGGAGCACTTACTGCTCATGCATTTATAGCAGATACATTATCTCAACAACTACTATTTGTAAATACATTTTATTTTGGTTCATTTCCACTTACAGCTGTTGCAGCACATATAAGATATGATATTGGAAAAGATAACGGTATCCAAGCAACTAAACAAAAAACAATAGAAAACTACGTACAATTTAAGGGTTATTTTTCAAAGAATCTAACTCTAACTACACAGTTTTCAACAGTAAAAGATATAAATATACTTCAAGAAAAAAAGCAAAGAAGTAGAATAATTTTATCTTACAAGTTCTAGGATAATTTAAATAAGAGTATAAAATGATAAAACTAAATAATGTAACAAAAACTTATGAGATAAATAAAAACAATAGTGTTACAGCTATTAACGATATAAATCTTAGTATAAACGAAGGTGAATTGATAGTTTTAAAAGGTGCTAGTGGAAGTGGTAAAAGTACTATTTTATCTTTAATTGCTGGGCTTTGTAAACCTACAAATGGTGAAGTTATAGTTGATGATAAAAGAATATCAAAACTTCCTGATGATTTTTTATCACTTTATAGACGCAAAAATATAGGATTTATTTTCCAAAAGTATAACCTTATTCCTACACTAAGTGTTCAAGATAATATTTTAGTTCCACTTATTCCAGATAATCCAGATGAAGAAAATATAGAAAAAAAACTGCACTATGTAATGGAAAAATTTAATATTATCCATAAAAAAAACATAACAGTAAAAAACCTTTCAGGTGGAGAGCAACAAAGAGTTGCCATATCAAGAAGCATGATAAATGACCCAAAGATTATTATAGCTGATGAACCAACTGCAAATCTTGATGAAAAGTTGTCATTAAATTTTATTGAGATATTAAAACAACTAAAACAAACAAACAAAACTATAATAATAGCTACACACGATCCTCTATTTTTTGACCTTGATTTTGTTGATAATATTATAGATGTTAAAAATGGAAAAATTATATCGTGATATTGACACCTGAAATACTTGCTATTTTTATTCTAAATACAATATTCTTAGCTTTTGCTACAGTTGCATTTATCTTAAGTATTAAGATATATTTAGGATGGGATTTAAACTCAAATAAACAAAAACAATACAAACTAGAAAAAAACAGCTACCTAACTGCCACAATTATAAAATATATTTTTGCTATTAAGTTACCACTTTTTTTATTCTTTATTTTTACACTTGATAAGGTATCAACAGTTCTAACTGGTGCTATGTGTGCAGCAGGAGTAGTTGACGCCACAGAATATGGAATGTACCTATTTATACTAAAAATCATTAACTTATATCTTTTTGGATTTTGGTTGATTTTACATAAACTTGATATATCAAATGAACACTTACCATATACTAAACTAAAGTTTGGTTTTTTTATTTTAGCTTTTTTAGTTTTTTTAACAGAGTTGATATTAGAAACTATTATGTTTGCATCAATTGATCCAGCTGTCATGGTAAGTTGTTGCGGAACTTTATATAGTGCAACATCCGCATCATATATATCAACACTTTTTCAAATAGAACCTTTAGTACTGTTAGGTTTATTTTATGGTAACTTTATACTTTTAATAATATTTTATTTTTATAAAAACAGTTATGTATATGCTATTTTAAATATTTTGTTTTTAATTATTGCTATCATATCTTTAATATCTATTTTTGGTACATATATTTATGAACTCCCAACTCATCATTGTCCATTTTGTTTTTTACAAAAAGATTATTATTATGTTGGTTATTTAATATACTCAACTCTATTTGCAGGTACATTTTTTGGTTTGGCTACCCCATTTTTTAAAAAGGTAAACTACTATAAAATATCTATTTTATTTATAATATTTTACACTTTTATTGTAACAGCTTATCCTACAATTTATTATATTAAAAATGGTGTTTGGTTATAAAATAAACAAAATATTTTTTAAAGCAAATTAACCGCAAATAAAAAGTTAAAATAGTATAATGCATCTTATCCACTAAATAAAATATAATTATAGGTCTAAAAGAAATGTATAAAAACAATAAAGAACAATATGTAAATATACTAACACAAGATAAACAACTTAAAATAGATTATAAAATTTTGCAAGATAAAAAGATTGTTAAACAAGAAGTTTCATCATTTTTACTTAACAATAATGAGATTTCAAAAGATGCTATTTTTAAACTTGATACATTACAAAAAGATATTAATAAAACATATTTAAGTACATTATATACAGATAAAAATCAAGTTATAGAACTAAATAGCCAAATTGATAAAAATAAATATAAAAGCGTAGCTTTAAATGAAAAAATTTCTGTAGCTATTCCAACAAAAGATATTGAACGTTCTGCTAGTTTTTTTCAAACTTCTGGATTAGATTATTTGTTATCACCTTTTAGTATACTAAATGAGCATTCAAATAAGTTATTATCAAAAAACTCTTTAAATATCTTACTTTACAACAATATGGTTTATGCTTTAATTTTAGATGAGAATAAAGAGATAAATAAAGGATATACTCAATCACTAACACCATTTGATAATATTAAAGATTCTAATTTTTATGGAGATGATATAGTTGGTCAAAAGCTTTATGAAGAGGTTTACTTTTTAGAACTTCAACAAGTTATTAGTGAAATAATTGAAAAATATTATGAAGATGTGTCTGGTGATGAAGAGACATCTTTTTTAGAGAAATTAAATATATTTTATAATGTAAAACAATTATCAGATGAACAAATAGAGATGATACATGATTTAGTTATGATTGATATAAACTATACACCTATATCTATTGAAGAGTCTTTTGATAATTTGATCCAAAAACCAACTGTTGCAAACTATAGTTTTTTATCTGCAAGAGTAAAAAAATCAACCAACTCAAGTATCCTATGGATTGCACTTCTTGTTATGACTATACTTACAATTGGTGGTATATTATTTTATAAAATATCAAATACTCAAGAAGATATTAAAGAGACAAAAACTAAAGTTGAAAAAGTTAAAGAGACAACAAAAATTGAAAAAAAAGAGATTGTTGAAACTGTAATAAAACTACCTAATCATAACCTTTTAAATACGAAAGTTCTTGAAAGAACATTAATGTTTTTTGACCTTATCCCTTTTGATGCAGTTTTACTTGAATTAGAACTAAGAAAAAACAGTTCAACATTTGTTTGTAACTTTGCTATTGACTCAAATGCTTCCCAAGAGATGATTAAAAAACTATCAAAAATATATGATGAATCAAAAATCATATTACAACACAACAATAAAGCAATAATAAGCACAATAATTTCAAATGACGGATACAAAGCCCTAAAAAAAGAAAAAAGCAAATATACAAAACTAAAGTATCAAAAACATGAGTTTATGACTATATCAAAGTTTACAGAGTATTTAAACTCAATTGTGATTAAAGATTCAAATGTTAAATATATCTCTAAAATACAAGAGAAGTTTATAACATATAACTATAATATAACCTCTTTAGTAAATACACCAAAAGAGTTTTTTGATTTTATTGCTAAACTAAACAAAAAAGAGATACCTTTAAATATAAAATATCCAGTAGAGTTTGCAAAAGTAAAAGATAAAATTGAGATAAAATTTAACTTACAATTTCATCAACAAAAGAAGAAAAAATAAAAATAGTCTTAGGTATTATTTGAATATTTTACCTATAATAATAGTATAAAGAACAATATATTACAATATTGCTTAATGAACCATACAAAAGGTAACTATATGTTAGATAAACTTTTTACTAAATCAAACCAAATACTAAAACTTCAAAATTATTTATACAAAAGATATTTTTATCACACTATTAATTTTGATGATAAAATGGTAGGTATTTTAGGGAGTCGTGGGGTTGGTAAAACTACTGTTATTATCCAATATCTTAATTCTTTAAATTTACCAAAAAGTAAAAAGCTATATTTTAGTGCTGATAGTATTATCACTAGTTCTATATCTCTGTATGATATAGCAGAAGAGTTTTCAAAATCTGGTGGTAAAGTATTAGCAATAGATGAAATACACAAATATAAAGATTTTGAAAAAGAGTTAAAAGAGATATATGATTTTTTAGATTTAAAAATTATATTTAGTGGCTCTAGTGCTTTGCAACTAGAACATAAAAAAGCAGATTTAAGTCGTAGAGCTGTTTTATATAGGGTTAAAGGTTTATCTTTTAGAGAATTTTTAGAATTAAAATTAAACATAAAGTTTAACTATTATTCCATTGAAGATATACTGGGAAATCATATCGAAATAGCAGATGAAATAACTTCTAAAATAAAACCATTTGAATACTTTAAAGAGTATTTAGAATATGGATACTTTCCATATTATTTTGAAAATAATGAAACATATAGTATAAAATTAGAGGAAACTGTAAATGCTGTAATAGAAAGTGATTTACCAATTATATTTAATATAGAACCTCAAAATATCCAAAAACTAAAACAACTAGTAAATTTAATATGTTCATCAAAACCTTATGAACTAAATATCACAAATTTATCAAAAAAAATATCTATAAACAGAAATACACTTTATCAATATATTCATTATTTAACTATGGGAAATATATTTAGTTCTCTAAAAGCAAAAACTAAAGGTGATAATATTTTTTCTAAACCACAAAAACTATATCTTAATAATCCAAATCTAAGCTTTAGTTATTGTCAATCAAATGAACAAGGAACAGTTAGAGAACAATTCTTTTTAAATATGCTAAGTGAAAGATTTGATGTATCATATCCTAAAAATGGAGATTTTATTGTTGATGAAAAATATATATTTGAAATAGGTGGTAAAAATAAAGGATTTGAACAAATCAAAGATTTAAATAATTCTTATGTTGCTGCTGATAATATTGAGGTAGGATTCAAAAATAAAATCCCGTTATATTTATTTGGATTTTTATATTAAACTTTTAGTTTTTTTGTAAAAAACTTACTCTTACCCACTTATTTATTTTAATCAAGTGGTAAAGTTATTCTAAAACAAGCTCCCTTGTACTCAACGTCATTATAATAGTAAGTTCTATTATCAACTTGCAATAAACCTTTAAGATGCTTCTCTATCATCTCATTAGACACATATAACCCTATCCCTGTACCTTGAGATTTATGTTTGGTTGTAAAGTATGGTTCAAATACTTTATTTATTATATCTTGTGGTATTCCACCTGCGTTATCTCTTATTTTAATTACTGCACTGTTATCTTCTTTACATATTTCAACAAAGATAAATCTTTTTCCATCTTTTGTTTCTAATACATCTCTAGCATTATTAAATATATTCATCATAACTTGCATAAGTTCATTATCTAAATTATTTAAATTTATATCTTCTAAGTTTTCTATAGCTTCAATATCTAAAGATGCAAACTTTGAATTTACAAGATTCAAAGTTTTTTTATAACAATCTTTTAAATTAAATTCAACTTTTTCTTTATTTGGCTTAAAAAAATCTCTAAAATCATTAATTGTTTGAGACAGATATTGGGTAGTAGCATTTATTTTATTAAGAGAATCTATCTCTTCCTCTTTTGTAACTTCTATCTCATACTCTCTTTTTGTTAATAAACCTGTAGAAACAGTTGATATAACAGATAATGGTTGTCTCCATTGATGAGCTATATTTTCCAGCATCTCACCCATTGCTGCCATTTTTGACTGCTGTACAAGAATAGTTTCTTTCTCTTTTAGCTTAGCTTCTGTTGCTTTTTGTAAAGTTATATCTGAAAATGATGCAACATAATATTTAATTTCATTATTATCATCAAGTACAACTTGAATAGTAAGATACTCTTTTAAGATAGTTCCATCTTTATGACGATTATTTATCTCACCACTCCAAAAATGGTTCTGAGATAAAGAGTTATGCATATTCTTATAAAATAGTTCATCTTGCATACCTGATTTTAAGATACTTGGTGTATTGCCAATAGCCTCTTCTTGTTTATATCCAGTAATATTACTAAATGCTTTATTAACTTGTAGAATTTTCATATCTTTATCAGTAATTGTCATACCATTTTGTGTTTCAAAAGAAACTGCTGCAATTTTCAATGCCTCTTGGGAACTATTAATTCTCTCAAGCATTGTATTTACCTCTTCATATAGTTTTCCATACTCGTTATTTTGTTTTGTATAAACTCTTTTGCTTAAACTATCAACTTCTTCAATCTTTTCTAAAAACTTTACTAGTTTTAATATTGGCTGTGTAAATCTTTTTGCATAAAATATTGCCAAAATATATGATATTATAAACATAAAAGATAATATAAATAAAAGCATTTGTATATTTTTTTTAATAACATCCCGAATAGTTTCAATTTTAAAATTTAATTGTACATACCCCAAATGGGTATCTTGATATGATGCATTTATATAAAGTTTCATATTATTTTTTATTATAATCGATTCTCTTTTTGATTCACTTGGCAATGTATCAACGATAAAGCTTTTATCATCTTTGCTATATTGAAATACTGCTTTTGTATCAAGTTTATATAGAACCATTGTATTTAAATTGGTAAATGATTTAAGTTTTGAGGATATATCTGCTGCTGCAGATACTTCATTTAATAATACAAGTTTTGCTATATCTTGACTAAGTACAACTCCTACTGTTTTTGCTAACTTTAAAGATCTATTTTGTTGATTGTCCATATACCAATATACAAAACTACCATAACCAATTAAACTTGTTAATGTAGCAACAAGTAAAATAATACCTATTAGTCTTTTTTTATAGAACCTTTATATTTCATTATTTATAATTATTTTTTAGATGGATTTTCGATAGGCATTGACTTATCACTTCCCCACTCTTTCCATGAACCATCATAAATAGAAGCTTTAAATCCAAGTTTTGTTAAAACAATATAGTTCAATGCAGCCTCAGCACCACCTTGACAATAAAGTATAACTTCCTTATCTTTTGGTAAATCTTTATATACTTTTTCTAACTCACCAAAGTCTTTCATTTTACTTCCATCATCAGTAACTTGAAAAATGTTTGTACAAGCATAATTTTTTGCTGTAGGTATATGTCCATATCTGTTTGTAATAGATTCTTTACCTTGATAGTGTGCATTTGCCCTACCATCTATTATTGTTTTTTTACCAATTGATAAAAGTGTGCTTAGTTTTGTTTGTATTTGTGCGTTGTTTATTCTAGGTATAAACTCTTTTGTAGTAACAACAGTATCAGTTGTTGTTGTTTCTAAATTTTCTATTAAATATTTACCATAAGAATATTGTAAAATACCAACATTTTCATGTCCCAAAACTTCTAAAATCCAGTATAATCTAGCTGCCCAAAAAAAATCACCATTATCATAAGCTACAACTAAACTATCTTTATTGATTCCAGCATTGCTAAAAAGTTCTTTTAAAAAATCTAGTTTAGGCATCATCCATGTTTTTGCATCAAAAAGATTTTTAAGTCCAGGCAAATTAACAGCCCCTTTAATATGTCCTTTTTTATAATCTTCATACTCTCTAATATCTAATATTACTAATCGCTCATTGTTAATATTTTGTTTTAACCAACTTACAGGGACTACATTTGGTAACTCTTTTTTTGTTTTTATCTCTACTGCAAAAAGACAACTTGAAAATATAATCGACAAAAATACTAACCTAATATAAACCATTAAAACTCCTTAAATTACAAAAAATAATTATATCATAAGTTTAAGTAACTGTAAAGTAATATAATAATAATCCTTATCTAATATGTGAAACTAATTAGTAATGTGTAATTATAGAATATTATAAATATCTAAGAGATATTTTTATCCTTAGATTCAATATTTTCTTTAGTTATACCCTTCTCTTTTTTCTTAAATCCTGCCCCTTTTTTTGTTTTTGCTTCAAGACCTAACATATCTACAATATTTCGATAATCCATACCTTTAGAGTTCATATTTGCAAAACATGTAACTATCACTGCAATTGTATTTGGGACTTCTCCTTTTTTTTTATATGCTTGAATATTTTTTTCACTAACTTTTATAAGTTTACTAAATTTTGGTAATGTTATATCTGCATCAAGTAATTGTTTTTTAAAATCTATAAATGTCATAACTTCTCCTTTTTAGTATAATTTTTTATTTATTATATCAAATAATTCTTATTTTACTTGACAATTAGAAATAAAAAGTATACAATAGTCATAATTTATTACTAAACAGTAGTAATAATAGTAAAAAACTATAAAAAAACAAAGGAGCCCTAAATGGCAAAAGATGAAAAAAAGAAAAAAGTAACAAAAAAAGTTGAAGCAAAAGCAGCAAAAAAAGCTAGCAAAAAGAAAGCAGAGAAAAAGGCTGCTAAGAAAAAAGCAACTAAAAAAATAGAGAAAAAGAAAGCTAAGAAAAAAGTTGCAAAAAAGAAAGCAGCAAAGAAAACTGCAGCAAAAAAGAAAGCTAAGAAAAAGTCAGCTAAAAAAAATAAAAAGAAGTAATTCTATTTATAAATAGAAATAAAAAAGGGGATAGAAATTAATCTATCCCCTTTTTAAGTTAATTATAATTTATATTATAATTATTTAGCAGCTATTGCAGTTTTTGCACTTTCAACAATTACTTGGAAAGATGCATAATCATTCATAGCCATATCAGCTAAAATTTTTCTGTCTAATGCAATACCAGCTAATTTAAGACCATTCATAAATCTTGAATAACTAATATCATTTAATCTACAAGCTGCATTGATTCTAACAATCCATAACTTTCTGAAATCTCTTTTCTTTTGTCTTCTATCTCTGTATGCATATACTAATGCGTGCTCAACAGCTTCTTTTGCTTTTCTAAAGTGTTTTCTTCTACCTGAATAGAATCCTTTAGCCATTTTAAGAATTTTTTTGTGTCTTGCTCTTCTAGTTGTACCAGTTTTTACTCTTGGCATATTTTTTCCTTTTCTTTACCATAATACTTTTGTATATAGGTGTCTGTATTTAAAATACCGAACTTATCCGAATCTAATCGGAGGGACTATCTCTTAGATTGTATAAAGTTGTTTATAAAGCTTACGCTTTATTTAACATTCTTTTTACTCTTGTTACATCAGCATCAGCTACTGTTTGTGGACCTCTAAGGTTTACTTTTCTTTTTTGGCTCATTTTAGTAAGAATGTGACTTCGAAAAGCACTTCCTCTTTTAATTTGACCATTTTTCTTCACTTTAAATCTCTTTAAAGCTCCAGAATTAGATTTCATTTTTGGCATTGTTAGGCTCCTTTGTAAATTTGTTAATTAAGTTATGGGCATAAAAAAATCCACTAACTTAAATTAAGTTGTGGATTATATCTTAAAATTGCTTTAAATAATTTTAAATAGATTTATATTTAGTGTTTATCTTTCTTTAAAGGTGTTACTAACATATTTACATATCTACCTTCAAGCTTAGGATTATTCTCTTTTACACCAATATCTTCAACCATTGGCCAAACTCTTGTAAGTACTTCAGCACCAGCAGATGGATTTGCCATCTCTCTACCTCTTAAAAATACTCTAAATTTAACATGATTTCCTTTTTCTAAAAACTCTCTAGCATGTTTAACTTTATAGTCTATATCATTTTGAGCAATTTTAACAGAAAGCTTAATCTCTTTGGTTACAATAACTTTTTGATTTTTTCTTGCTTCCTTTTTCTTTTTCTCTTGCTCATATTTAAACTTACCATAGTTCATTATCTTAACAACAGGAGGCTTTGCATTTGGAGCAATACAAACTAAATCTAGCCCAGCTTCTTCTGCTGCAATATTTGCATCTCTTGAACTAATAATTCCAAGAGTTCCATCTTCTGTATTACATCTAACCTCTTTAAATCTAATATCATCATTTAATAATGTGTCGTCTTGTTTCTTTTTATTGTCTTTAAAACTCAAATTTTATCTCCTGCTTGGTTTTGTTTTAACATATCTAAAAATTCTGCTTTAGACATCTCACTTCTCTCTCTTTTTCTTCTATCTCTTAATGCAACTTTAGAGTTAGCAACCTCATCATCACCAACAACAACAATCATAGGAACTCGTTGTTTTTCAGCAATTCTAATACGCTTATTTAAACTCTCGTTTTGATTGAAAATTTCATTATCTATCTCTAAAAGTTGTAACTGCTGTGCTAACTCTTGTGCATATTCATTATGTGCGTCAGCAATAGGAACAATAATAACACCAGTTGGTGCAATACTCATTGGAAATTCTCCAGCAAAATGTTCTGTCATAATCCCTATAAATCTTTCAAAAGAACCAAGAATAGCTCTATGTATCATTACAGGTCGCTCTCTTGTATCATCAGAAGTTGTATAGTTAATATCAAATCTTTCAGGTAAGTTCATATCCACTTGTATTGTACCACACTGCCATTTTCTTCCAATAGCATCTGTAATTTTAATATCAATCTTAGGACCATAAAATGCTCCACCACCCTCATCAATACCATAAGAGTAACCATTTTCATCTAATGCTTCCATGATACCTTTAGTAGTGTTTTCCCAAAAAGAATCACTACCAATAGCTTTTTTAGGTTTTGTAGATACTTCCATCTCATATTCAAATCCAAAGTGAGACATTAAGCTTTCAACAAATTCAATAACTTCAATAATTACAGATTTTACTTGTTCTTGCGTACAGAAAATATGTGCATCATCTTGAGTAAACTCTCTTACTCTAAATAATCCGTGCATAGCTCCACTTAATTCATGTCTATGAACTACACCGTATTCAAAAAACTTCATTGGTAAATCTTTGTAAGATACTAAATCATTTTTAAATATCTCAATATGACCAACACAGTTCATTGGCTTCAATCCATACTCCATATCATCAATAGTAGTAAAATACATATTTTCTTTATAGTTAGCATAGTGTCCAGATTTTACCCAAGCTTCTGCTTTTAAAATCTCAGGAGCACGTACAGGTTGATAACCTCTTACTCTATGTGCTTTATATAAAAGTTGCTCTAGTTTACCTCTAAGTCTTGAACCAGCTGGTAACCATAATGGTAACCCAGCACCTACATCATCACTAAAAGTAAATAGTTTAAGATCAGTTCCAAGTCTTCTATGATCTCTCTTTTTAGCCTCTTCAAGCATTGTTGTATATGCTTTTAGTTCAGCTTTATCAAAAAATGAGATACCATAAATTCTAGTAATCATCTCATTTTCTTCATCACCACCAAGATAAGCACCAGCAACTCTGATAAGTTTAAAGTTTCTTATCATTTTAGTATTAGGTAAATGTGGTCCTCTACATAAATCTTCAAAGTCACCTTGTGTATATATAGTTAAAGTATCATCAGTTATTTTTTCTAGAACCATTTGCTTTAAAGGATCATCTCTAAACTTTTCTTCAATTGTTGATCTTTTTACTTCACTTCTAGTTATTGGCATTTTTTTATTTGCCAAAGCTTTCATCTGTTTTTCAATAATTGGCAAGTCATCATCGTTAAGTTGCTTATTTAGTTTAAAGTCATAATAAAAACCCTCTTCTACAACAGGTCCCACAAAAAATTGTGCTTCAGGATGTAATTCTTTAATAGCCTGTGCCATTAAATGTGCAGTTGAGTGTCTTAATATTTCTAAAGCTTCTGGTGAGCTGTCTGCTTTTATTTGTTCCGATTCATCTGCTTCCATATTTAAAGATTTAGCAGTTTGAAGGTCATAAATTTGACCATCTTTATTTATACCTATGTAGTCCAATAAAGTCCTTTTCTTATAATGTTTTTTTTAATTTAATACATTTTATCAAACTTGAACTTAAATAATAACTTAAACTATACATATCAAATATTTTAAATTCAAAATTAATTATTTATTATTACTTGTATTTTTACTATATTTCAAAAACTATAACAGTCATATCATCATTTCTGTCATTATTTTCTATCATTGATTCATACTTATCCATCTGGTCAATAAATATATCTTTTTGTTCAGACATTGGTTTTGTATGATTT
Organism: Campylobacterota bacterium; assembly: GCA_034723795.1. Taxonomy (GTDB): domain Bacteria; phylum Campylobacterota; class Campylobacteria; order Campylobacterales; family Arcobacteraceae; genus JAIOSF01. Next base: position 23,866 of record JAYEPG010000214.1, on the reverse strand, counting down.
TCCTTAACAATATTACCAAATCTTTTTTTACTAAATGGAAAATCTTTTTCACCACCATTTTGATCAAGATAACCATCTGTTGTACAGTAAAACTTCATACCCTCTTTAACTTCAAGTATTGTCTCTTTATACTTATATTCCATATCACATTTTTTGTACCCCACAGAGTAACGGTTACCTTTAATAGTATTGTATGAACCATCTGTATCTACATAAAATAGTGGAGTTTCTGCACCTGCAAATTTTTTTACAGTCATTTGTAAATAAATCCTTTTAAAGCCCATAATACCTAAGCTAGCTTAAGTTTTTAAACCCCCAAATTTTTCATTAAATCAAAAGTCTCTTTAATGTCTTGAAATACTTTTGAATCACAAAATATATCCATTTTTCTATCAGGTATAGTATCTAAAACTATAACTAAAGATAGGTCATAAAAACTATTTTTTATAACTTTTTGTCGTACTTCTAACTCTTTATTAAATGATAAAGGCTTGTATACTAACTCTAAAACATTTTTGTAATTTGTATCGCTTATTTTATTAAAATACTCAATAGAAATTATTTTAACTTCATCTCTATTTAGATAATTGATATTATCAATTTCTTTTTCTACTCTTCCTGATGTTTTTTTATTTCTTAAAGTAGAATAGCATAAAAAGTATGATGGAACAGTCTCTTTTTTAATCACCACTTTACCACTTAAGAGTCTGTAGTTTAAAAACCTTTGTTTTATTATATTACAGTTTTCTAATTGATCTCTTTTTCTATAAAGCTCTAACCTTTCTTCAATTGATTCTGGTTGTATCTGTTGACCAATAGGAGATATTAATTCGTCTGTTAATTTATCTTGTGATTCTCTTTGAGCATTAAGTCCATACATACAACCACAATAATTTTGACGATATAGATTGTTTTTTTTCACCTCTTTGCCTTGAAGTTCTACACCATTTCCACTTCTATAATCTTTAAATATAAACTCACAGTTGTATTTTGCGGCTAAAGATTTTCCTATTACGGCTAGTTTATCCTGTGATTTTTTAGGACTAATTAAAAGGGTTGTTGTAAACTTATTATGACCTAACTCTATAGCTTTTTGAACACTTACCTCAACTCTTCTATCAAAACAAACTGTACACCTATCACCTTTTTCAGGTTCATTTTCTAAACCTTTTACAATCTTTAACCATGATTCTAAATCATAATCACCCTCTATTAACTCTATTCCTAACTTATCACAGCTATATTGAACATCCAAGAGTCTTAATCTATACTCACTATATGGATGTATATTAGGGTCATAAAAAAATCCAACAATTTTTTCACTAGGATACTCCTCTTGAATTTTTTGCAAAAAATAATGAGAATCTACACTACAACAGATATGTACAAGCATAACTATATCTACTTAGTATTTATAGGCAATGTTATACAAAACTCTGCCCCTGTATAATCGTGCTCATCATAAATAAAGTTTTGATTTTTAACTTCTATTATACCATCATGATGTTCTTGAACAATTTTCTGACTCATAAACAAACCTATTCCCACCCCTGTTTCTTTTGTTGTAAAATGGGAATCAAAAACTTTATTTAAAATCTCATTTAAGATACCACCAGCATTATCTTTTATATATATCTCAATATTATTATTATTTATTAATGTTCTAATAAAAACTAATCTCTGCTTTAAGCTTTTATTCTCTAATGTATCAATAGAGTTATTTAAAATATTAATAAATACTTGAAATAATTCTATTTCATAACCCTTAAAAGTAATATCTTCAAAACTTGTTTCTATATTGATATTATTTTTTTTCAATTTTGATTCTATTAAATTAAGTGTTTTTAGAATAAGTTCACTTAATTTAAATTCTTTTTTTTCTGTTTTTGTTTGATAAAAATTCCTAAAACCACCCATAGTATCTCCAAGGTTAACAGCAGAATCTATAATTACTTCTAACTTTTCTGTTAAATAATCTGGTGTTAATAGATTTAGTTCTTGCTCAATCAACATACTACTTGCTGCTGCACTAATTGTCGATAAAGGCTGTCTTGATTGATGAATAATATTTTCAAGCATCTCTCCCATTATTACCATTTTTGCTTGTTGTGATAGTTGTATATCTTTTTGTTTTAATTCTTTTATATGTTTTTTTCTATAATCAATCCATAAATCAACTTTTAATACAAACTCCTCCATTATAAATGGTTTTCTAATATAATCACTAGCACCTTTTTTATAAGTTGTACGAATAATATCTGGATCTGAATAAGCTGATGTTATTAATACAGGTATATTAATATATTTATTATCTGATTTTATAATATCTAAAACTTTTAAACCATGTATATCTGGCAGTTCCATATCTAAAGCTATAAGATCATAATTATGATTTTTTAACTTATCTAAACCATCTTTTGCATTTTTTGTAATTGTTATATTATAATTTCGTGGAGATAAAATGATTTTTATTTGTTCACAAATTAAATCTGAGTCATCTATTACAAGTATAGTTTCATTAGACTGTTCATTAAGATGTAATAATACTTTGTGTATCTCATTGATTGAATATGATAAATTATGATCTTTAATAATATAATCTAAAATACCATAATGAAATAACTTCTCTCTTAACTCTTTTTTTGTATTTGATGTAAGAATAACAATTTTAGTATTTGTAATATCATTTACTTTATCAATAAGTTCATAACCTTCCCCATCAGGAAGACTTAAATCTAAAATAATTAAATCATATTGTGTCTTACTTAAAAAAATTTCTGCATCGCAAAAATTAAATGCTTGATCACTAATATAAGCCAATTTGTTAAACTCTTTTTTAACCATATTGTTAATAAATTTTGAATCCTCTACAATCAATATTTTCTTCATTTTTTTGTATTACCTTTTATAAAAACAACTTCAAACTCTAAATAACTTTTATCATAGTTTTTATATAGATGTTTTGCTTTTTTAAATGATAGATTATTTGTCTCTCCACTTACACCTGAGTTTTTTATATACGAAAAAAGCTCTTTTTTTGTTTCAAATTCTAATTTATACTCAAGAACTTCAAATGTAGAGTTATAAAACATTGAAAAAATATCTTTAATAGATTCAAGTTCTAATATGGGTGATTTACTATTTGTAAGTTCAAATATTGTTTTAAATGTATTCGAAGTAAATAAAACCATATTTATTTCATCAGATATTTGTGCTAAAGCATTTACTATTTTTGATAAATCTTTTGACCACTGTAATGCAGATGAAGACAATACTAAATCATATTGTTCATCTTTAATATTATCAAAAAACTGATCGCTATCAAAGTTTAAACAAAAAATATCCAACTTAGAGTTAGTTGGATGAATATCACACATCTCTTGTGAAAAATCAATTGCTTTATAGTAGTCAAAATCAAAATCAATGTTTTTAAATATTTGTCCTGGGCCACAACCTAGTTCTAATATTCTTTTTGGTTTATCTTTAATTTCTCTTACTAATGCTTTTGATACAATTTGCTGAATTATATTATTGTTGTTATATTGTGATGCAAATTTTGAAAATTGGTTTTTTATTGCTAGTTCTCGTGTCATTAGATGAAGTTTAACTCTTTTTAAATAAATTTTAGATAAAATGCCACTTATTTTAAGATTTCAAGGGTAGATATGACATCAACACTATTAATAGTTCAATTTGTTTTAGCAGTTTTAATTACTATTACAGTATTACTTCAAAAAAGTTCTAGTATGGGACTTGGAGCATACAGCGGAAGCAACGAATCAATGTTTGGAGCAAAAGGTCCAGCAAATTTTTTAACTAAATTAACATTTTTATTTGGTTTAATATTTGTTTTAAATACATTATATTTAGGATATACATATAACCAAGAGAAGCAAAGCAGTGTTGTAGATAATGTAGAGATGAACTCATTAATACCACAAGCACCAGTTTTACCTGTTGCTCCAACAGCACCAGCAGCTCCAGCAGTACCTTCTAAATAATTAGTAAATAGATTAAATGAGATACATATTTTTTATAATTATCTCATTTTCTTATATCTTTGCTAATGCACACATTTTTGTATATCATAGATTTGCAGATGACAGATACCAAAGTGCAAATACAACAATCAAAGAGTTAACAAGACAATTTGAATACTTCAAAACACACAATTATAAAGTTGTACCACTAAATGATATTTTAGATAAGCTTTCAAAAAATGAAGAGGTACCCTCAAATTGGATAGCATTAACTATTGATGATGCTTACAAAAGTTTTTATGACTCAGGACTAGAGGTATTTAAAAAATATAACTATCCATTTAGTTTATATGTATATGTTGAAGCAACAGACAAAAAATATGGTGACTTTATGACTTGGGATCAAATCAAAGAGGCATCTAAGTATGGTTCTATTGGTTTACACTCTTATTCACATCCAAGATTACAAAACTTATCACCATCTTTAATTGTTGAAGATACACAAAAAGCTTATGATATTTTTGTAAAAAATTTAAATATAAAACCTCAAACATATGCATATCCATATGGAGAATATACAAAAGAGGTAACAAATACATTAAGTAAAAACTTTAATTTCAAAGCTATTTTAAACCAAAGTACTGGTTCAATAAATGAAACAACAAAACTTAATGACATCCCAAGAATTGCACTTGTTGGTGATGTGAATATTGAACATAAGTTAAGATATAAGAGTTTTAATGTAGAATGGTACGAACCAAAGGTATTCCCTAGTGATGGTATACTAAAAAGAGTTCATGCAAAAGTAGATAAAAAAATAAAAAACCTTAAACTCTATATCACACGTGAAGGTTGGCAAGATGTAAAGGTAAAAGATGGAATAGTAGATGTTCCATTAAATATACATCTAAAAAGAGCCAGAACTAGAGTTATGCTAGGAACTGATGTATTTACCATCTCTAACAATATAATAAATAAAATTAAAAAACAAAAAGGAAAAAACAATGTTAAATGAAATTTATGATGACACAAAGTTAAATATGGATGAGTCTTTAGAGGCTTTAAAAAGAAACTATATGACACTTAGAACTGGTAAAGTATTACCAAGTATTTTAGATAATATTACAGTTGATTATTATGGAACACAAACAGGTTTATCACAAGTAGCAAGTATCACAACTCCAGATGCAACTACAATTAATATTTCACCTTGGGAAAAACACTTAGTTTCAGAGATTGAAAAAGCAATAGCAGCTGCAAATATTGGTGTAAATCCAAATAATAATGGTGAATCAGTACAACTATTTTTCCCTCCTATGACACAAGATCAAAGAAAAGAGTCTGTAAAAGGTGCAAAAACTATGACAGATGATTCAAAAGTTGCTATTAGAAATATTAGAAAAAAAGCAAATGATCAAGTAAAAAAACTTGAAAAAGATAAAGAGATCACTAAAGATGAAAGTAAAGCAGCACAAGATGAGATTCAAAAAATCACTGATGTTTATGTAGCAAAAGCTGATGATTCTTATAAAGCAAAAGATGCAGAAATAATGAAAATATAGGTTAGTAGCATGAATGTAGAACAAATATACAAAGACTCATCAGCATTATTAGAAGGTCACTTTAAATTAAGTAGTGGTAACCATTCACAATTTTATTTACAAAGTGCAAAAGTTCTAGAAGACCCTAAAACAGCTAAGCTTCTAGCTGAAGAATTAGCAAAACAGATAAAAGAAAGCGGTATTCAAGTTGATGCTGTTTGTTCACCTGCACTAGGAGGACTTATAGCTGGATTTGCACTAGCAACTGCTTTAGATGTAAGATTTATTTTTGCTGAAAGAGTTGACGGTGTTATGAGTATTAGAAGAGGTTTTGAAGTACAAGAGGGTGAGAAGTATATTATCTGTGAAGATATTATTACTACTGCTGGTTCTGCTTTAGAAGCTGCTGCTCAAGTTGAAAAAGATGGTGGAGAAATCGTTGCATTTGCTGCTTTAGCAAATAGAGGATTCTGTCAAAGAGAAAGTAGCGATATAGAAGCTAACGATAAATGTAAACTTCCAAAAGGTACAAAACTTTTTGCACTTGATGATTTTACATTTGAGATGTATGAACCAGATAATTGTCCATTATGTAAAGATGGTTCAATTGCATACAAACCTGGAAGCCGTGGAAACTAATAAATTATGGCAAGATGGAGAGATACCAAAAAAGGTAAAGTAGCACCTAAAAAGAAGCAAGATAAGGTTTCTACGAATAATACTTATTTAATAAGTGCATCTCCACTTTATAGAATAAAAGCTTTTATCACTGATATGTTTATGATTATGATGCCAATTATGTATATCACCACTTATGTTATTATGGATGGAGCAGATTCATTTAAAACAAGTGATAATGCTCACTGGGTAACTATGGGTGTATATGGTCTAATCACTATAATATTCTGGGTACGAACAGGTCAAACTCCAGGATTTAAAGCATATGATCTAAGACTTATTGATGATGTTACAAAAAAACCTCTAGGGTTTGGACTTGCTACTGCTAGATATTTTATGTTTATTATTAGTGCTGTTACACTAGTGGGTTCTATTTTACCATTTTTTAGAAAAGATAAAAAAACACTACAAGATGTACTTATGCAAACATCGGTAGTACGTATTTCATAACAATTTATAACACTTAAGAATGTTATTTTTTAAACTTTCTGCATTTTACTTTTTCTATTTTGCAGCAGTTGGAGTATATGTAATATTTCTTCCTAAAGTTTTAAACGATATTGGATATAGTGCTACTGATATTGGTATCGTTTTAGCACTTGCTCCTCTTATGAGGTTTCTTACACCATTTTTATTTTTAAAACATATTGAATTAGACCAAAAATTATTTAAATCGATACTAGTACTATCCGTAATATCTTCAGCTTTATTTTATGTAACAATAAATAACTTTTACCTATTTATGATAAACAACGCTATTTTAGGTGTTTGTCTTAGTTTACTACTTCCATATATAGAATTAATAGCAATAAAAGAGTTAAAAAATAGTTATGGAAAGTCTAGACTATACGGTTCTATTGGTTTTATGCTAGTTGGTTTAGTTCTTGCAAAGTTCTTAAGTGTTCCCCAAATAGCACTTCACTACTATTTGGTTGCTACTATATTTACAGCTGTATTTGCATTTAGTTTACTTAAATATGATGATGAACCATATACACAAGAAAAAGAGGATGAAAAATTTTCACTTCTTAAGTATTGGCCATTTTGGTTAAGCTTATTTATGATGCAAGTTAGTTTTGGTGGTTTTTATAACTTCTTTACTATTTATGAATCATCATATGGAATAAGCTTAGAGGTTATTAGTTATTTATGGGCATTTGGTGTAATTTGTGAAATTGCGATGCTTTATTATCAAGCACCTTTACTACAAAATAATCTTCTTAATATTATAAAATTTTCTATTTTAATAACTGCTCTTAGATGGTTTTTATTATTTCTATTCCCTGAGTCTATAACTATATCTTTTATAACACAAAGTATACATGCATTTAGTTTTGGTCTTTACCATACAGCAGTTGTATTGTATCTATATAAACTATACTCAAATAAAAAACTCGCCCAACAATTTATGCTTGGTGTTGCTTATGGTTTAGGTGGATTTGCAGGTGCAATAATATCTGGTTGGACATATGGAGAGTATCTATTCTTATTCTCATCTGTATTTGCTTTTATAGCATTCTTAAGTATTTTAAATTTTAAAGTCTCTACAAATAAAATAATTTAATATTATTTTACATTATAAAAACTAATTTTTAAATTAAGTAAAATTTATGTTTTAAAAGATAAAATAACAATTAAATTTAATATTAAGGAACAAAATGAAGAAAACAATTTCAAAATTAGCATTAGCAACTGCACTTTTATTACCAACTCTTGCATCTGCACAACAAGCAAAAGGTTTAAATGTATTAGTAAACTCTGGTAATTCTCAAACTCAAGCAATGGCTATGGTTTTATCTCTTATGACAATTAAAAAACATAAAAAAGAGGTAAGTATAGTTTTATGTGGAAAAGCTGGAGATTTAGCTGATAAAAATATCAAAGGTACACCAACAAAAAGACCTGATGGCAAAGCACCAAGTGCAAAAAAACATTTACAAATGTTATTAAAAATGGGAGCTACTGTTGAAGTTTGTCCATTATATTTACCAAATTCTGGAAAAGACAAGTCAGTTTTACTTGATGGTATAACTGTAGCAAAACCACCAGTTGTTGCTGGAAAACTTTTAAATAAAGATTACCAAAACATCACTTTTTAGTTAGTTTAAATCAAATGGTTAAATCTATTTAACCATTTGATTTTACTCCTGTTTTAATCAGGATATGTTATAAGTTTACAAACAAAATATTAAATTACTATTATACTAGTAAAGTTATACTAAACTCCGCTTTATTTTCTTTATTTCTTACTTTTAAACTACCATTCATACTTTTTTCTATAATAATCTTTGCCATATATAAACCTATACCTATACCTTTAGATTTAAATTTTGTTGTAAAATATGGATCAAATATTTTATCAATAATCTCTTCCGGTATACCTCCGCCGTTATCTAAAATACGGATTATTATATTATTCTCAATTTTTTCTATTACAATTTTTATAGTTGGATTTTTAATATTGTTAGCAATAAGTACATCCTTTGCATTTTGTATTATTACTATGATTACTTGAATAAACTCACTTTGAAAACTATTTATCTCTATATCATCAATAATTTCTAAATTAATATCTATAGAATATTTTTTAGTATTATTTTCAAATAATCGCAATACTTGTCTTATAGAATCAGATATTATAAATTTAGTTTTTTTCTTATCATTTTTAAAAAAATTATTAAAACTATCAATTGTAGTAGACATATGCTCTGTTAAATCTTCAACTTTTTCAATACTCTTATCCAAACTATCACTATCCAATTTTCTATTTTTAAAATCAATTTCCATCTTCATCATAATAGAGTTTATTTCTGCTAGTGGTTGTCTCCATTGGTGCGATATATTTCCAATCATTTCACCCATTTGTGCTAATCTATTTTTATGCAATATCTCTTTTTCTTTATTTTTTATATCTATTACTGCTAATTTAACCTTATTTTCAAGAGTATGATTTAAATTCTCTATTTTATTTTTTAGTTTATTCTGTTTCAATAAGAAGAATAAAATTATAAATAAAACTAATAAAAATAAAGCTATCATTTGCCAAAGCAAAGTATAATCAATCAAAATATCCTATTCAAATCGAAGCCATTTGTTTTCAATTTTTTGTTTTTCATCTGTCGTAATAGATAAAACTGCTTTTTCAAATATCTCATTTAATATTTTTTCATCATTTCTAGTATGAACTCTATACTCTATTTCTTTGTTGATTTTTCCTACAATACTAACTGTTCCTAAAAATTTCTTTTGAATCGCATACATTATTACCATAGAATTATCTAAGTATCCAAATATCTTTCCCTCTAGCACTTTTTCTAAACCATCATTTAAAGAATCAACTTCAACTAGTTTTATATTTGGATAATTGTTTTTTAATGTTTCATGTAAAGAATACCCCTTTACTACGCCAAATATTTTATCCAATGAACCATCTAAATCATTTAAGTATATTTCACTTGTTTTTGTTGCTATTACAATTTGTGTTGATAAGTATGGTGATGTAAAATTCATATATTTTTTTCTTTCAGGAGTAATAGAAGCCATAGAAAATATATCACACTCTCTGTTTTTTGCTTTTTCTATAGACTCACTCCATGATGAAGTTTCAACTAAATTAATTGGAGTATTTATTTTCTTACTAATTAGTTTTACAAAATCACTTGCAAGTCCTATATGTTCACCATTTTGAATTTTTTCAAATGGCATCCAATCTGGATCTACACACATTGTAATCTTATTTTTCTTTTTTAAATATAGCTCTTCCTCTTTTGTTAAACCAAGATTATTTGATATTTTGTTTGACATTTTAGCACCAAACCATTTTGATTTTATTTTTTTAGTCTCTTCTTTGGTTACTAGTTTTTGTGCTTTTTTAATATATCTGCAAGTATCTTATCTTTTTTATCACTTCCAAGTCTCATATGACTAATTAGTTTTTCATCTTCAATATATTGTGTAGCTATTACATTTGAAATCATATTATTTTCTATAATATAATCCAGAACAACTTTTTTACCAATAGTTGCATCAACTTTACCTAAAGACAATAGTTTTAATGCTTCAAGTGAATCTTTTACTAAAATCTGCTTTATATTAGGATTATTTTTTTCTAAAAATTTTTGTGCAAAAAAACCTTTTGGCATTGCAATGGTTTTATTTTCTAAATCTTTTAAAGTATGTATTTCATGAGATTTAACATTTGTATAAATAGCATTTTTAGCAGATAAAAAAACATCTGTGAAACTAATAGTTTTTTCCCTTTCTTTATTTTTGGAAATATTTATTATTAAATCTAATTTAGAAGTAAGAAGTATATCTATAAATTCACTCCAGCTATAACCACTAATATACTCAACTTTTATATCTAACTTTGAAGCTAACAGATTCATATAATCTATGCTGTAACCTTTGGCTATACCATTTTCATTAAAATTAAAAGGTGGCAATTTATTTCATTATGTACTTTTAAAACAGGATATTTCTTAAGGTATTGTTTTTCTTGAGGTGTTAAACTAATACTAGTTTGTTTATTTTTATTAAGATATAAAAAATCTTCTAAAGCTTTATCATTTTTAATTTCATAATTATTTTTAAATATATCTAACTGTCTATTTAAAAAGTTTTTATCGAATGAACCTATTCTATAAATATTTGGTAAAATCAATCTTTTGGTTATCTCGGCTTCATATTTTAAACTTTCTTTTGGGATATTTTTTGAATATTTTTTATATATTATATCTATAATTTCATCAGTATTTTGAAGTGCATATTCCCACCCTTTAATAATTGCATCCACAAAAGACTTTGTTCTGTTTGGATGTTTTAAAACTTCATCTTTTGATGTAAAAAGTTCTAATTGCAGATTATATATTCCATAATCAGTTGGATTTATTATATTATATTTTGACATTTTTTGAATCAAATTTGTAAGGTTGATCTTTATAAAAACCTTTCTCTTTTGCAGCTATAAAACCTGCAAATTGAAACTGATATTTCCAATGAAGTTGAAGTGATACTTTTTCTATAGAATCTAAGTTCTTTGCAAATAAAACATTAATAAATATAAAACATATGATTGCAATTGATTTTGATATTTTTATCATATTATAACCTGATTGATTGCTTGTATAGTGGCAGAGAGTGGGGGATTCGAACCCCCGGAGGTATGACCCTCGCCGGTTTTCAAAACCGGTACGTTCGACCAACTCTGTCAACTCTCTATTTAAGAATAAAATAATAATACAAATGTACTACTTTTTATGAATATTTAAAAAACTATATCTAAAATATGATTTTTTAAATGGATTATTAGTGGTGCGAATGGTCGGAATTGAACCGACACTCCGAAACCGGAATTGGATTTTAAGTCCAACGCGTCTACCTATTCCGCCACACTCGCATGTTTTTTAACTTTTAAAGTTAAAGGTATTCTTTGTATCATTATATTTGTAATGTAATAAATTTTAAACAGTGGCAGAGAGTGGGGGATTCGAACCCCCGGAGGTATGACCCTCGCCGGTTTTCAAAACCGGTACGTTCGACCAACTCTGTCAACTCTCTATCTATAATTGTTTAAAATTCACTTTTTATAGTGGTGCGAATGGTCGGAATTGAACCGACACTCCGAAACCGGAATTGGATTTTAAGTCCAACGCGTCTACCTATTCCGCCACACTCGCATGCATTTTTAGTCTTTAAAAACTAAAGGTATATGTAAATAAAAATGCCATCTCTTATTTAGTGGGCGAATTATAGCCATCTTTTATTTAATTGTCAAGTGTTTTTTAGCAATTTTTGGTATAATTTTAAAAATTAACTTTTTTATATATTTAATAAGAATAATATATAGAAGAGAAACAAGGATATTTTATGAGAAGTGATGAAGTAAAAAAAGGTCATGATAGAGCGCCGCATAGGTCGCTCTTAAGAGCTACAGGATTACAAGATGATGATTTTAACAAACCATTTATTGGAGTTGCAAACTCTTTTATTGAGATTATTCCAGGACATTTCTTTTTAGATAAAGTTGCGGATATTATTAAAGATGAGATTAAAAAAGCTGGATGTGTACCTTTTGAGTTTAATACTATTGGAGTTGATGATGGTATTGCTATGGGTCATGATGGTATGTTATTTTCACTTCCTTCAAGAGAAATAATTGCAAACTCAATTGAAACAGTTATGAATGCACATAAACTAGATGCAATGATAGCTATTCCAAACTGTGATAAAATTGTACCAGGTATGATTATGGGTGCTATTAGAGTTGATGTTCCAACTGTATTTGTAAGTGGCGGTCCTATGGCAAAAGGGTACACAAAAGATGGTACACCTATTGATTTGGCAACTGCATTTGAAGCTGTTGGTAAGTTTGAAGCTGGTGAGATAACAGAAGAGCAACTTACAGATATAGAATGTAACGCTTGTCCAAGTGGTGGGTCTTGTTCTGGTATGTTTACAGCAAACTCTATGAATACACTTATGGAAGCAATGGGTATTGCACTTCCTGGAAATGGAACAATTCTTGCACTTACAAAAGAGAGAGAAGAGTTATATAGAAAAGCAGCTAGAAGAGTTTGTGAAATTGCTAAGATGGAACATGAAGAGAAAGCTAAGTTCAATATGACAAATATCTTAAATGAAAATGCAGTTAGAAATGCTTTTGCTGTTGATATGGCTATGGGTGGTTCATCTAATACTGTACTTCATATGTTAGCAATTGCTAGAGAAACAAAAGCAAACTTCAACCTAGAAGATATTAATAAAATCTCTAAAAATGTTTCACATATTGCTAAAATATCTCCAAGTTTAACAACTATTCATATGCAAGATATAGATAAAGCTGGTGGAGTAAATGCAGTTATGCACGAGATGGATAAGCGTGGTGAAAATGGAGTTCTTATAGATAACCTTACAATTACAGGTGAAACACTAAAAGAAAGAATTGCTAACGCTGAAATTGTTGATACAAATATTATCCATACTATTGATAATCCATATAATGAAGTGGGTGGTCTTGCTATTTTATATGGTAACCTTGCCAAAGAGGGTGCTGTTATTAAAACTGCTGGTATTACAGGGGAACGAGTATTTACAGGAACTGCTGTATGTTTTAACTCTCAAGATGAAGCAATAGCTGGAATCTTAGATCATAAAGTAAAAGCTGGTAATGTTGTAGTTATTAGATATGAAGGTCCTAAAGGTGGACCAGGTATGCAAGAGATGCTAGCACCTACATCACTTATTATGGGTATGGGACTTGGTGATTCTGTAGCACTTATTACAGATGGTAGATTTAGTGGAGCAACTAGAGGTGCTTCTATTGGTCATGTTTCTCCTGAAGCTGCAGAAGGTGGTATGATAGGACTTCTTGAAGATGGAGATTCTATCCATATTGATGTTGATAAATATATTTTATCTGTTGATTTAACATTTGAAGAGATTGCACAAAGAAGAGATGATTTTACACCTATTAAAAAAGAGATAAAATCTTCTTGGCTTAAACAATATAGAGCATTAGTAACAAATGCATCTAATGGTGCAATGCTTCGAACAGACCTATTCTAAGGATATAAATTGGCAAGTTATCAACATGAATTAGATGAAGATTTAGATTTAGAAGAACCAAAGAAGTATAAAGTACTACTACTAAATGATGATTTTTCAACTATGGATTTTGTTATAGAGGTATTAGTAAAAATATTTAGAAAATCTGTTGATGAATCAGAAAGAATAATGCTTGATATTCACAATAATGGAAAAGCTGTTTGTGGGGTATATACTCATGAAATAGCTTTTACAAAAATAGCACAGATAAAAACTATGGGAAGAAAAGCAGGTTTTCCACTTAAAGCGATAGCGGAAGAAGAATAAAACTATGATGATTAGTGAAGCACTACAAAGAATATTTGGTCATGCAGTAAACTATGCTAGAGCAAATAAACATGAGTATATAACCGTAGAACATATATTTGTATACTTATTAAAAGAGAAGTCTATTATCTCATTACTTAATGAGATGCAAATGGATATTGATTTAGTATATGATAAACTTAAATCATATATATTAAAAAACACACCAAAATATCCAAAAGAGTTAGAAAATGAAGATCCAATAGAGAGTATAACACTTACAAATACAATTGAACAAATGGTATCACATAGTCAACTTTCAGGAAAAGGTGAATCAACTGTAGAGGATATGTTTGTTTATATACTAAAAGATGAACAAGCTTACTGTACACATCTATTACATCAACAAGGTTTAGAAAGAGTAGATATACTTGAAGAGATAAGTCATGGCAGTAGTAATATAGAGGTTGAAGAGACTAAAAAAAAGAAAAAAGCTGAGGAAAGTCCTTTATCTTCAAATAGTACAGAACTTGTTGCAGTTGCACACGATGGAAAAATCGATCCTGTTATTGGTAGAGATAAAGAGGTTGGTCGTGTTATAGAGATACTTGCAAGAAGAAAAAAGAACAACCCAATTTTACTAGGTGAAACAGGTGTTGGAAAAACTGCAATAGTTGAGGGTCTAGCTCTTGCTATTGCTTCTGGTGAAGTACCAGAGTTTTTACAAAAAGCAAAGATATACTCTTTAGATATGGGTTCAATGCTTGCAGGTACTAAATATAGAGGTGACTTTGAGAAAAAACTTAAAGGTGTTCTAAAAGAGGTTACAAAAAAGAAAAATGCAATTCTTTTTATAGATGAGATACATACAGTTGTAGGTGCTGGAAGCGTTGGTGGTAGCACTATGGACGCTTCAAATATTCTAAAACCACTTTTAACAACAGGAAAACTAAGACTAATAGGTGCTACAACTTACGAAGAGTATAGAAATGATTTTGGTAAAGATAAAGCTTTTAGTAGAAGGTTTGCCAAAGTTGATATAAAAGAACCTACTATTGAAGATTGTGTTGTTATTTTAGATGGATTAAAATCAAAATATGAAGAGTTTCATAATGTTTCATATTCACAAGATAGTTTAAGACTTGCAGTTGAGTTAAGTAAAAAGTTTATAAATGATAGATTTTTACCTGATAGTGCTATAGATGTTATAGATGAAGTTGCTGCAACAATTAAACTAAAATCAAAATCTAATAAAGCCGTAAATATCACAGCAACAGATGTAGAAAATACAATCGCATCTATTGCAAATATACCAGCAAAAACAGCAACTAAATCAGATATATCACTACTTAAATCACTTGAAAAGAATCTTCAAAAAAGGGTATTTGGTCAAGATAGTGCAATTGAAACTATAGTAAAAGCTATAAAAATAAACCGTGCAGGTATGGGTGAAAATGACAAACCAGTAGGAAGTTTCCTTTTTACAGGTAGTACTGGTGTTGGTAAAACAGAAGTAGCAAAAGAGTTAGCTCATGTTATGGGTGTACACTTTGAAAGATTTGATATGAGTGAATATGGTGAAGCTCATACTGTTAGTCGTCTTATTGGAGCACCAGCTGGATATGTAGGATATGAAAAAGGTGGACTTTTAACAGAAGCTATTAAAAAGCATCCTCATACAGTTTTATTACTTGATGAGATTGAAAAAGCACATCCTGATTTAATGAGTCTATTACTTCAAGTTATGGACAATGCAACTTTAACAGATAACAACGGTACAAAAGCAGACTTCCAAAATGTTATACTAATAATGACTTCAAATCTAGGTGCTACTCAAACAAACGTTATGGGATTTGAAAAAGATGATTCTGCAAATGAAGATAAAGCAGTAAAAAAATTCTTTGCACCAGAGTTTAGAAATAGACTTGATGCAACTGTAAAATTCACTCAACTTACTGAACCAATTTTAATAAAAATTGTAACAAAGTTTATAAAAGATTTAGAGTTAAGTTTAGCAGATAAAAATATCAAGATCACTTTAACTTTAAAAGCTAAAAAAGAGTTAGCAAAACTTGGATATGACAAACTTATGGGTGCACGACCACTTCAAAGAGTTATAACGACACATATAAAAACACCACTTACAGATGAAATTTTATTTGGTAACTTAAAAAATGGTGGAGAAGTTAAAATAGACTTTAAAAAAGATGAGTTTGTATTTAACTATAGTTAAGTACAAATTCACATAAATATACTCAACTATTATTTATCATTTGATTTAAAGCGACACAATGTATTCGCTACTACTCTTTAATAATTTTTTATTATTAACAAATAATATATTAGCTATAATATATCTATAATTCATATAAGGGCTAATATGTTAGATATAAATATCTCAACCCCATCAACAATAATGGAGCAGTTAAAAACTAATTTTAAACAAAAAAGACTACTATTAGACTTAACACAAGAGGGACTTAGTAATAAAAGTGGTGTAAGCTTGGGAAGTTTAAAAAGATTTGAAAGTAGTGGTTTTATATCTTTGGAATCTTTGCTTAAGCTCTGTGTAGTTCTTGATTGTTTAGATGATTTTAAAAATATAGCTGTTGAAAAAAAAGAGACTATAGATACTCTTGATGATTTAGAAATCAAGGAAAAAAGTATCAAAAAAAGAGGTAGCATAAAATGAGTATTCAAAAAGTATCTGTATTTTTAAATCAAAGTAAAAGTAAACAAAAAGTTGGAACTCTACTTTTAAAAGATAGAACAATATATTTTGAATACGATTCTATATTTTTAAAAAGTAAAATTGAACTATCCCCTTATAAATTACCTTTAAAAAGTGGTGTGCATATATGTGAAGAGAGTTTTTTTGATGGATTGTTTGGTGTGTTTGATGATAGTTTACCAGATGGTTGGGGTAAACTTCTTTTAGATAGACATCTTATGAGTAAAGGGATACAGCATAGAGATATATCTGCTCTTGATAGATTAAGTTATATTGGTGAGTATGGAATAGGGGCATTGAGTTATGAGCCTATATTTGAAAATATACACTTAACCGATGAAACTATTATATTAGATGATTTAGCAATATCTTCTCAAAATATTTTAAAAGGTACAAGTCAAGAGTTACTTGATACTCTTTTGGCAATTGGTGGTTCAAGTGCTGGTGCTAGACCAAAAGCTATGATACAAATAGATAAAGATGACAATATAATTCATGGAAGTCAAATACTTCAAAATGGTTATGAGCATTATATTGTAAAGTTCCCAAGTTCACTAGACAATCCAAATATTGGTAAACTTGAGTATATTTACTCTTTGATGGCAAAAGATGCAAATATAGATATACCAACTACAAAGCTTTTAAAAGGGAAAGAAAATAGCTATTTTGCTATAAAAAGATTTGATAGAATTAAAGATGAAAGAGTGCATATTCATAGTGCTGCTGCTTTAGTGCATAGTAATTTTAGAATGCCAACTTTGGATTATGATGATCTTCTATCTCTTACTTTACATCTTACCAAAGATATAAAGGAGTGTGAAAAGATGTTTAGGTTAGCGGCATTTAATCTTTTTACTCATAATAGAGATGATCATGGTAAAAACTTTTCATATCTACTTGATTCTAAAAATAATTGGAAACTTTCACCTGCTTATGATTTAACTTTTTCATATGGACCAGGTGGTGAACATAGTACAACATATTTAGGAAATGGTAAAAATCCCACACTTCTTGAACTAAATAAACTAGCACAAAAACACAATATTAAAAATAGCAAATATATAATTGAAGAGATAAAAGATACAGTTAGTAGATTTAAAGATTATGCAAAAGATGTAGAGCTACCAAAAAATTATACTGATGATATATTTAAATCTTTTTATAAAAATAACAAATAAATACTTTTAATTAAAATACAATATACGAACTAATGTATTCGTTCCACTACCATATACTTCCAATCCAAAACAAAAAAGGATAAGAAATGTATAAAAAAATAATCGCAATATTATTAATCACAACTAGTGCATATGCTGTAAACTGTTCAAGTAGTTATGGTATGAGCTATGGAGAGAAAAGCTACTGTAAATCAACTGCTCAAGGTGCTGGTGAAGGAAGTGGACTAGTTTATCTAATGGAAGCTACAGGAAGAAGTAAAAAAGCATTTCCAAGTTTATCAAATGATAAGATTTACGATATATGTCATAAGGCGTTAAAAAAAGATAAGAGATTTTATGGTTCATCATATGAAAATATATTTATGAGTGGATGTGCTAAAAAATTAGGATATAGATTTAGATAAATTAATTTCACGAACCAATGTATTCGTTTGGTTTACATATAATAACAATACAAATTAAAAAAGGAAATATAAAATGAAAAATAAAAATAAGATTCTAACACTAAGTAAAAAGTTAATGCTTTCTGGAGTATTATTAGCAACAATAAGTAGCAATTCTTATGCAGGACAAGGTGCTCTTACTGCTGGATACACAAGTGCAAGTTCAGGTGGAGTATCTACAAGTGGTGTAAGTGTAGGTTATGGTGCTTACTTTGGAGATACATATAAACAATCAATAGGTTTTACAATTGATTTTTTAGGTGAAAATAACAGCTATAATGAAGAAAAAGGAAATTTAGGAAATATATACTATAACTTAGGATATGAAATACTACCTGACACTATTGCTTACGCAACTATTGGGTATGGTTTTCAAGCTTTGGGTAGTTCAGCTTATGCTACTGGTCTATCTTCTGGTGTAGGTATACAGTATGAGATAAATAAAAACTTTAGTATTGATGCAGGCTATAAAAACTTTGATTTAAGTAATCAAGATTTAAAATATGATATAAAAACTACAAATTTAAGTTTAGTATTCAAATACTAAACTTAATCTTACACTCTTAAGGAATAAAATATTAATATTTTATTCCTTTCTTTTATTAAATTAAACTTAATTATGACACTCAATAAATAAGCTATTTACCTTAACTATCGTATTTATCAATTATTATAGCCATATCCATTTAAGCAATATTTAATTATACTTTCTATATAATCCACAACTTAAAAAATATAGGGAGTTCAAAGTGTTTGATGTTTTAACAGATTCATTTAAAAGTGTTGTTGGAAAAATTAGATTTAAAGATGATGCAGCAGCTTTAAAAAAAGCGGTTACAGAGTTAAAAAAATCTTTATTAAAATCTGATGTTCATCATAAAACAACAAAAGAGTTAGTAACAAAAGTTGAGTTATTAACAAAACAAAATGGTATCGGTCAAGATTCATTTTTAAAAGCACTTCAAACTACTCTAACAGATATACTTACAACTACTGGAAACCAAGGTTTTGTTTATAGTAATAACTCATCATTAACAACTATTTTAATGACAGGACTTCAAGGTAGTGGTAAAACAACTACAACTGGAAAACTTGCAAACTATTTAAAAATGAGAAACAAAAAAGTTTTAGTTGCAGCTGCCGATTTACAAAGACTAGCAGCGGTTGAACAACTTAAACAAATTGGTGCTCAAATAGAGGTTGATGTTTATTTTGATGAAAATGAAAAAAATCCAGTAAAAATTGCTCAAGCTGCAAAGAAAAAAGCTCAAGATGAACTATATGATGTACTTTTCATTGATACAGCTGGTCGTTTAGCAATTGATGAAGAGTTAATGGGTGAACTAAAAGATGTAAAAGATGCAGTTACACCTGATGAGATTTTTTATGTAGCAGATTCATTAACAGGTCATGATGCAACGAAAACAGCAACAAGCTTTAAAAACCAAATAGGTATAGATGGTGTTATCTTATCTAAATTTGATGGTGATACTAAAGGTGGGGTTGCTATATCAATTGCTCATCAAGTACAAGTACCATTAAGATTTATCGGTATTGGTGAAAAGATGCCAGATATTGAGCCATTTATCCCTGATAGAATTGTTTCTAGACTTATGGGTGCTGGTGATGTTGAAGGTTTAGCAGAAAAAGCATCTGCTGTTATTGATGAGAAAAAAGCCAAAGAGGTTACTAAAAAAATCAAAAAAGGTGAATTTAACTTTAATGACTTTTTAGAACAACTAGATATGATGAAAAAGCTTGGTTCAATGAAATCTTTACTTGGTATGATTCCAGGTATGGGTAATATGGCAAACCAATTAAAAGATATGGATCTTGAAAGTTCTGGAGAAATTATTAGAATTAAAGCTTTAATTAGTTCTATGACTCCAAAAGAGAAAGAGACACCAAGTATCATAAACCTTTCAAGAAAAAGAAGACTTGCTAAGGGTGCTGGACTTTCTGAAGTTCAAGTAAATAAAATACTTAAACAATTTAAAAATGCAGCAAAAATGGCTAAAAAAATGGCTGGAAAAGGTGGAATGAAAGATATGCAAAGGATGATGTCTCAAATGCCACAAGGTCAAATACCAAGATAAAACTCGTTCCTCAGGCTCTGCTTGGGAATGCATATAAAAGTATGTATTCCCAAGCAGAGCTTGGGAACAAGTAAAGTTAAACAGAAAAACAAAATAAAAAAGGAATAAACATGACAGTAATTAGACTTACAAGAATGGGAAGAAACAAGAAACCATTTTACAGAATCGTTGTAACAGATAGCAGAAAAAGAAGAGATTCAGGTTGGATCGAATCAATTGGATACTACAACCCAGTATCTAATCCAAAAGAGTTAAAATTTGATCAAGAGAGACTTGACTACTGGTTAAGCGTTGGTGCTCAACCTTCAGAAAAAGTTGCAAAGCTTACAGCTAAAAAATAATTATTATGATTTTAGATTTTGTTTCTACTTATACTAAAATGATTGTTAATCATCCTGAAGATATAGAGGTTCATATCAATGAGATCGACCCTACTTTCTTCGAGATTGTTATCAATGCAAATGATAGTGATATAGGGAAACTAATTGGTAAAAATGGAAATATGATCAATGCTATTAAAACTATTCTAAATGGTTGTAAAGCAAAAGATGGTATCTCTTATAAAATCCAAGTCTTAGCAAAATAGATTATTTCTTAAAAAAGGGTAAACATTTACCCTTTTTTAGAAACTAAAGCATTATAGTAAAGAACTAATTCTATTAGATTTTTACTATAAAGCAGGAGATAAAAATTTATGGATAAAATTTACGTTGCAAAACTAGGTAAAGCTGTTGGTCTTAAAGGTCAACAAAAACTACATATTGATTCTGATTTTCCAGAACAATTCAAAAAAAACACTACACTTACAACTGATAAAAATCAAGAACTTACAATTGAGAGTTATAATTCTAAAAATGACACAGTTAAATTTGTTGGTATTGATACAGTTGAACAAGCAAAAAAACTTACTAATAGACAACTTTTTGTTTCAAAAGAAGATACAAGAGATATGTGTAAATTAGAAAAAAAACAGTTTTTTTGGTTTGATATAATAGGTTGTGATGTTATAGAAAATGATGAAATTTTGGGTAAAGTTGATGATGTTCAAAGAATGCCGTTGAGTGACTATATACAAGTTGTTACAACAAAAGAGTTACAAGAGAAAAAGTTTGCAAATATATTTTTACTACCTTATCTTGACCAATATGTAATTGATGTTAATATAGAAAATAAAACTATTAAAGTAACAGGTGCAAAAGAGATTTTAGAAGCTAGCTAAAAAAGCTTATTAAAGATTATATAAAAAGAGGAGATATTATGATAATAGATATTATAGAAGATGAAAACTATAAAGATATGGTAGAGGGGCAAATATTTGAACTATGTAAATATTTAATTGAAAATGATGAAGAGTTTTCAATAACAGCAAATATTAAAGTGATTGAATTTTCACCTGAAATACCTGAATCAATTTCAAACTCATTTCAACAGTTTACAATGTTTTCTTTGATGAACTATACATTTACATCTATAGAATTAACACCAACGCATATTAGTTTTGAAGCTGGATTTGGTGCTGAAAATTTTGGTGCTGTTGTAACTATACCTTTATTTGCAATATTCCAAATTATTATTGAAGAGTCTATTTTATTTTTAAACCCTGTTGCTACAGTAGATAAGTTTTTAGATGAACCAGAAAATATAGAAAATAAAAATACACAACAAGAAGCCAGATCGATGAATGCATTTACAATGAACAAAAAAAATAAAGATTTATTATAATAAAATGAATTTAATATCACTTCAATTAACAACATCAGATGATTTTGAATCAAACCTATCAAAGCTTATTGAACTAATATATATACAACCAACAAACTCATTTATAGTAGCACCTGAACTTTGTTTAAATGGATATGCCTATTATAGACTTGAAGATGCTGTAAGTATTACAAATAAAGCTCTTGTTGAACTAGAAAGACTAAGTATTAATAAAACTATATCTTTAACAATGACAACTAAAGATGGTGATAACTATCTAAATACTTTATTTATATTCCATGAGGGCAAAATAGTACATACCCAATCAAAAAATAAACTTTTTGTTTTAAATGATGAGCGGGTATATTTCACAACTGGAAATGAAGATGATATAAAAATTGTTAAAGTTGGTGATTTAAAAGTTGCTTGTTTAATCTGCTTTGAATTAAGATTTATTGACCTTTGGAAAAAGATACAAGGTGCTGATTTAGTTATCATACCAGCTATGTGGGGAAGTTTACGTAAACAAAACTTCGAAACTCTTACACGTGCTTTAGCAGTAATGAACCAATGCTTCGTGATAGCATCAGATAGTGCAAATGACGATATGGCAAAAAGCAGTGGTATCATTTCACCTTTTGGAGATGAATATAGAGATGACTCAAAAGAGGTTCTAACTAAAGAGTTAGACCTAAAAGAGATTAAAAAAATGAGAAGATATATGCAGGTTGGTATAAACTAGTTTATAAGTAAAGATAAAGTAGCAAGATAAATATCTCAATAGAAGGACATTGAATTTGTCCTTCTATTTGTAAATGGATACTATATTCTGTACAATGTGTCTATTATTAAATTGTTACCTCTTGACAAAGCGTACGACATTTAGTACAATATGAAAAAGAAACTAAAAGGTTACCTATGACAAAAGTTATGTCAGTAAGTCAAGTTAGAGCAAATATTTATAATGTGATGGATGAAACGGCACAAACTCATGAGCCAATATTAATTACTGGAAAAAGAAATAATGTTGTAATGCTTTCACAAGAAGATTGGAATGCTATAGAAGAAACATTATATTTAAATTCTATACCAAATATGGTATCTTCAATACAAGATTCAATGAATGCACCAGATAGTGAATTTAGTGAAAATATTGAATGGTAGAATATAAAATTCTTTACAGTAAATTAGCATTGAAAGATGCAAAAAAACTATCAAGTGCCAATTTAGCAATAAAAGCTAAAGAATTAATTGAAATTATTAGAAAAAATCCATTTCAAAATCCACCACCTTATGAAAAGTTAGTTGGTAATTTAAATGGCTCATATTCAAGAAGAATAAATATTAAACATAGAATTGTATATGAAGTAAGAGAAATAGATAAAGTTGTAAGAATCTCTAGAATGTGGTCACATTACGGAGAATAAGATAACAAAACCTAGGAAGAGTAACAAGTGTAAAATTAATAAATCAAAACATAATATTAGTTTTGATGAAGCAAAAGAGTTATGGGAAGACCCATACTCTTTTGAGATATACCTATATACCCATTAAGGTACATAAGCTATTTTATTTATCCCTGTATTTGCTTCATATCCACACATAAGATTTGCATTTACCACCGCTTGTGATGATGCTCCTCTTAAAAGGTTATCGATACTACTATT
>JAYEPG010000213.1:0-5757 GCA_034723795.1 Campylobacterota bacterium | reverse complement strand
TAGGAAGAGTAAAGAAATAATAGTTATAATACTAAATGTATAAAAATGTATTCGATAAAGAATTAGCCTCAAATATTGTTTATAATGCTTATCTATTTTATGGACAAAGTGACTATTTAGTTCAAGACTATAGTGATGTTGTATCAAAAAAGTTAGCTAATGGTGATGATATATATAAAATATATTTTGATGAGTATAATTTTAAAGATTGTGTAAACTATTTATCACAGTCATCATTGTTTGCCTCAAATAATGTATTGCTAATTAAAACAATTAAAAAAATACCAAAAAAAGAGATTGATGAACTTATCTCTATATGTAATACCAATCCAGATAGCTTTTTAGTTCTAAGTTGTATTGGAGAGACTGATTTTAAAACTATGGCAAAAAGTTTTACTAAAAAAACTTCTAGTGTAGAGGTTCGATTTTTTGCACCAAATGACCAAGAAGCTTTACAAGTTTTAAATAAAGAGGTACAAGAAAAAGGACTTCAATGTGGTTTTGGGGAGTTACAATATTTATATAATATGCATCAAAAAGATTTAAGTTTATGTGTTAATGATTTAAATAAATTAAGTATTTTAAATGAACCAATAAGTGTGAATGTAGTAAATGCACAATGTTTTGGAATGGGTGCTGTTAGTATTGATGACTTCTTTAACAAACTTTTTATGGGTCAAAGTATAAATAGAGATTTATATATGATTTTAGAAGAGGGGATGAATGAGATAAATCTAATAAACCAAACATCAACATTTATACAACAACTTTTTAATATAAATACATATTTGCGTCTTTATGGACAACTCAATGTAATAGAGATATGGGGATATAAACTACCTCAAAATATTGCAAATACTAGAGCAAATATAGCTATGAGATTTAAAACAGAAGATTTTTCTGATATGTTAAACTTCTTCTCATCACTAGAATTAGAACTAAAGACAAAGAATACTTTAGATGTAAATAGCTACACTCAAGCTCAATTTAGGAACTTTTCAGCTAGTTTAAGATAAAATCGCCGTTCAAAGTGGACTTATATGAAAATATTTGACCCTTAACCTTGCTGATATATTCCAATTTATCGGCTTAAAACCAAAAGGAGAAAACAAAATGGCTAGAATTAGACATTACGAAACTATGTTCATAGTTAAACCGACACTTACAGAAGAAGAAACTCAAGCACAAATTGCTTTAGTTAAAGAAAACATTGAAAAAATTGGTGGAGAAGTTGTTGTTTGTGACGATATGGGTACAAGACAATTAGCTTACGAAATTCAAAAACACAAAAGAGGTTACTACTACGTAGTATATTTCAAAGCACCATCAGAAGGTATCAAAGAGCTTGAAAGAAACTATAGAGTAAATGAAAGTATTATTAGATTCATTTTCATTAAATCTGAAAGTAAAACTGAAATCAAGCAATGGACTGCATTAACTGAAGAAGCTGCTAAAAAAGCTGCTAAATAATTATAGTGCTAATAAAGTTATAACGATTAAAGGAATTTTTTATGTATAATAAAGTGATAATGATAGGAAACCTTACAAGAGATATTGAATTAAAATATCTTCCAAGTGGTAGTGCTATTGCAAATGGTGCAATTGCTACTAGTCATAAATATAAGATGCAAGATGGAACACAAAAAGAAGAAGTTTGTTTTCTTGATTTTTCTGTATTTGGAAAACAAGGTGAAGTATTAAATCAATACGTACGTAAAGGTTCTAAGGTTATGCTTGAGGGTAGATTGATTTTGGAGCAATGGCAAGACCAATCAACTGGAGCTAAAAGAAGTAGACATACTCTTAGAGTTGAAAACTTTAAATTTTTAGATTCAAAAGCTGATTCAATGGGTGGTTCTGGGCAAGGTGGACAATATAATGCTCCTCAACAACAGCAACAACAACCTGCTTATAATCAAGCACCACAACAGCAACAATATAACCAACAACCACAACAGAATAGTTATAACAACCAACAAAATGGTGGTATGCAACAAAAACCTGCTCAAAATACATATGAGCAAAACATACCTACAATTGATATAGACAACGACGAAATACCGTTTTAGACTATAAAAATATATAAAAGGAAACATCATGGCTGAAAGAAGAAAATTCGCAAAAAAATATTGTAAATATAGTGCAATGAAATTAGAAAATATAGATTACAAAAATGGAGAGTTATTAAAAATCTCTATGTCTGAAAGAGGTAAAATCATGCCTAGAAGACTTACTGGTACATCTAAAAGATTCCAAGAGCAAGTTGAAAATGCTATTAAAAGAGCAAGACATATGGCACTAGTACCATATATCGTTAATACTCACGATTTAACAGACTCTGCTTACGCAAGAAGATAATTATATCTTTTTATAAAGTATAAAATAAAAAAGGGACTTCATTTTGAACTCCCTTTTTTTATATAAATTAAGATATAACACTACTTAAATTCCATATTGGTAACATAACAGATAAAATCAACCATAATACTACAAGAGATATTAGTAATACAATAGTGGGTTCTAAAATAGATGAAAATAGTTTTATACTTTTTATAAACTTTTGTTTATAGTATGTTGTAATATTATTTAATATTGTCTCATAATTATTTGTTTGTTCAGCTGTATAAAGTAATCTTATTGTTAAATCATCAAACAATAAACTTTTTTCAAATGAGTTTGCAATAGAATTACCATTTTTAATATTTATTAAAATATTTTTCATCATCTCTTGAATATAAAGATTTTTTATAATATATTTGCTGTGTTCTATTGCAATTTGAAATTGATATTTAGATTTAACAATAATAGAGATAGATAAAAAAAGTTGAAAAAAAAGGTAGCTTTTTATTAGTTCACTAAGTATTGGTATATTATTTATAAAAAACTTATCAAATTTATATTTAAATTTTACATATAATAAATAGATAGAATATATAAATCCAAAAAAAACTATAATTAAAATTATTGCATAATTATTTAAAAACTCTTTTATTGATAATAGTATTTGTGTTGATAGTGGTAAATTACCTTCAAGCATTTTGAATATATATTCAAAATTTGGTAAAACATAAATAAAAATCATTGCTATTGATACAAACAATGATATTATTAATATTATTGGGTATCGCATTGTGTCATTTAATTTGTCACGACTTTTTTTAGATTCACTTAGAAGCTTAACCAAAGAGTTAATAGACTCTTTTATATTTCCATTTTCTATTCCCAGTTTTAAAAATAGAATTGAACTATTACCTAGAAAAGCTATCTTTTTATTTAAGAGTTTTTCAATTGGTTTTCCACTGTTTACTGATTCTTTCATAAGAGATAAAATCTCTTGTATATTTTTTTCTTGTTTTGATTTTAACATCAATTCAATTGATTGGCTTAATGTTAAATTTGCATTTAGCATTATACTAAGTTGTGTAAATAGTTCAAAAACTAGTTTTTTGTTATTTACAAATAGAGATATATCTTTATTGAAACTATTTATCTTTTTAATATTTATAATATTGTTTGGATATTTAGGGCTATTCTTTAGTTCATAAATATTTTTTCCATCAATAAAAATACTTTTTATTTTATTATTATCTTGATATTTAATTTTATATTTTGCTATAGTATTCCTCCAATGAACTTATTCCCTGATTTACCATATCCATACCATTTTTTTTCATTGTTTTGAAACTATTTTCTTTTAGGTATTTTTGAATATCTATCATTGTATTATTATTTGAAATCATATCTTTTAAAATATCATCAAACTCAATAACTTCACTAACCACTTTTCTATTTTGGTAACCAGTAAGATTACAAGAAATACAGCCAATAGCTTTATAACTATTTGTATTCGTATCTAACTTTTTACAATTTTGACATAATACACGTAACAGTCTTTGAGATAAAATCATTTTTATTGTTGATGCAATTAAATAATTTGGTGCATTCAAATCTTTTAGTCTAGTTATAGTTTCAATTGCACTATTTGTATGAAGTGTTGATATTACTAAGTGACCAGTTAAAGATGCTTGCATTGCTATTTGTAATGATTCTTTATCCCGTATCTCACCTATCATCAATATATCAGGGTCTTGTCTTAAAATATTTTTTAATATTGTTGTATAGTCAAGGGTAATATCGTTGTTGATATTTACTTGTATGATACCATCAAGTTTATACTCAACTGGATCTTCAATAGTTATGATTTTTTTCTTATTTGTATTAAGAGTATTTAACATTGAATAAAGTGTTGTAGTTTTTCCACTTCCTGTTGGTCCAGTCACCAAAATCATACCAGCAGATAGATTTAAAGTTTTTTTAATAGTTTTAAATGTTGATGGCTCAAACTCTATATGTTCAAGGTCATTTTTGATATTGTTATTGTCAAGAACTCTTATAACAATAGATTCTCCATATATTGTTGGTATGGTAGAGAGTCTAAAATCTATATGTTTATTTTCTATCTCTCTTGTAAACCTACCATTTAGTGGTAACCTTTTTTGAGATATATCCAATGATGATAAATATTTTACAATTGAACTTATTGATAAATATAATTCACTTTTAAATCTAAAAAATTGATTTAAAACACCATCAATACGAAGTCGTAAAACTATACTTTTATCTAAGACTTCAAGGTGAATATCACTTACTTCATTTTGAATACAAAAATAAAATATAGTATCCATAAACTCTAAAATAGATGAGTTTTCTTGTAGATGATTTTTATCATTTAAAGCTTCAATTGCTAAATCATATAGCTTTCTTTTAAACTTTAAATATTTCCATTCAAACTCTAAAGATTTATGTTCTACATATATTAATTTTATAGGTTGATTAAATATTTTATTTATTATATTTATATCTAAGTTTATATTTGATGTTGCAACAAGTAGATATAAAATATCATTTGAAATAGGTAAAATTGAGTATTTTTCTAAGTCTAGCTTAGAATCTATAGTATCTAATAAAGTATAGTCAATATTATGTTCAAGTAAATTATTTTGTTTCATTATAAACCTTTAGTATAGTTACTTTTGCTGTTTTTAAATCGATAAGATTAACTGTATTTAAATCAACTGAAACAACTCTTTTACCATCTAGCACATCGTTGACTTTGTACCATCTATTATTTATAAATATATTAGAATCAATAATTGCATCAACTTTAAATATATGATTTTTATTTATATTTTTAATTTTTTTATTTGTAGTCCTTATTTTATTTACGAAGGGATTTGGAATATTGCTTATATCACTGTATATCTTATTTGAGTTATAAAAATATTTTGTATTTAAAGAAATAGTAGTAAATAGTATATTTTGTTCATATTTTAAATCAAATTGCTTTATGTAGAAATGATTTTGAAGAAAGTTTAAAAAGTTAATTATATTGTTTAGATTACCTTTTACGCTTAAATTTATATTTTCTCTTTTTGAGTTAATATTATAAATAAAACAGTTAAGAAGTTCAGACTTTTTTTCTATTAATTTTATAATATTAGTATTCTCTTTTTTTCGTATTTTTGATTTGATACTTTTAATATCTTTTGCATATTGATTTTTATTGTTATAGTTTATATTGTTAGTTTTATTACTATTATAATATGCATCATAAATATAAAAAAGTACTATATTAAATATTACTACAGTTAGATATAGTATAATCTTTTTAAATAGTGATAGTTTTATAAAATTATTTTTTAAATTCATAAAAAACTTTATCATAAATAATTTTATATTTATAGGATAAAGTTGATT
>JAYEPG010000212.1:0-5795 GCA_034723795.1 Campylobacterota bacterium | reverse complement strand
TTTATAAAAAATATGGCATTTTGCAAACTTATTTCTGACACATTTTATCTTTGCTGTCAACAGTATGGTCAAAGTCATTATCAATACCATCAAAACAACTATTTCCACTAGCAAAGCTTTCAGGGTTTGGGTCATAGTATAGGTACTTATTTGGTATAGATTTCCATAGTTTTAAAAAGTATTGTTTATATTGTTTTGTTAGCTTTTCATTTTGTACTATGATAGTATTTTCATCGTTTCTTATGTTGCCAGCTTTGGTGAGATTCATACTTCCACTTATAAAATATTTATCATCTATGATTATTGATTTTGCATGCATTTTTCCACCAAAGTTTTCTACTTTTACCTTGATACCTTTATCTCTTAATTTATTATGCATAGAGTATTTATTTCTAGCTGCACTTGCATCTAGTATGATTTTTATCTCTACATCTCTTTTATAAGCATTTATTAGCTCTTGTGCTAAATCTTTATGGGTAAGATAAAAGATTGGAATATAGATATACTCTTTGGCATTTTGGATTAACTCTTTTATACCGTTTTCATAAGTATTTGATTTTGGCGAGAAATATATAGATAGTGTTGAATCATCTGTTGTAATATTTTTTACACTTCTTTCATCTTTCCAGATACCAAACTTGCCATCATACATATCTTCAAACTCTTCAAGATAGATATTAGCTATCTTTTTACTCTTTATTACCATAGAGTTATTTGCATTATATCCACCAGTACCAGTATCGGATATATTTGATGAACCACTCCATACTATACTTTTATCAAATATGAAAAACTTATTGTGCATGATATAGCTTTTATGATCGCTTACTATATCAAAGTGTTCGTATAAAATATGAGTATCGCTATAGTAGTTTTTCCCTTTTGTATCACTATCTACTACACCTTTTATAGTCACACCTCTTTTTTGAGCTTCCATTAAAGCTTGTAGTGCATCATCTTGACCCCTTATACCATATATAGCAAAGTATATATCATCTTCACTATTATTTATAAGTTCTATAAGCTCTTTCCCAAAAGATGTAGCACTGCAATTTTTAGACGGTAGATTTGATGGTATATGTAGATACAAACTCTCTTTAGCATATAAAGATATAGATAAAAATAGTACTAATATTACTTTTAACATTTAAAATTCCTATGTGTTATTAGGAATTTATTTTAGGTAAAAATATGGACTTATTTTGTCTGGCTATTTATATGTATTTAGCAAACCATTTGTTAATTCTGCTAACTATAGATTCTTCTTTTTTAGATTCAGATGTAGTTAAAACCTCTTTTTTTAAAATAATATTTTCTTTTGCTTCATTCTCTATATCAAAACCAGTAGCAATAAGTGTTATTTTCACTTCATCTTCACTCATATCATTATCCCAAACGGTACCCACAATGCATTTAGCTCCTAAATCAGCATTAGTTTTTATATTTGACATTAATTTTTTTGTTTCATGAATTGGATAGTTTGGATTTGATTTAATATGTATTAAAATAGATTTTGCTCTGACTATTGATTCTATATTTAGTAGTGGAGAATGAATAGCTTCTTGAAGAGCATTTATACCTGCATCTTCACCTGATTTATTTCCAATACCTATTAAAGCTTGACCTTTTTTAGTTAGTGTTGTACTAATATCTGCAAAATCTACATTCATATTTTTTCTTTGATAATGCAGTATCATCTCACTTATACTATGAACTGTGTCAAATAATACATTATCAATAATTCTAAAACTCTCTTCCATGCCTGTATGCTGTGGTACAATATCTAAAATTCTATCATTATAAATAACAATATAGGAATCAACATATTGTTTTAGTTTTTTTAATGCATTCTCTGCTATTACATCTCTACCTATTTCAAAATCAAATGGCATAGTTACTATTGAAATACATAGTATTCCTAACTCTTGTGCTGCTTTTGCAATAACAGGAATAGCACCAGAACCAGTTCCTCCTCCTAGTCCAGCACATAAAAAAACCATATCAGAATCCATTAGTTGTTTTATTATTTCATTATAACTCTCTTCTGCTGCAGCTTCTCCAACTTTTGGATTCATCCCTGCACCTAAGCCTTTAGTTGTTTTTACACCTAATTGGATTTTTATTGGAGCATTTGTTTTGGCTAATACTTGATTATCTGTGTTTGCTGATATGATTTTTATTTTATAATTATTCTTTTCACAATAGTTATCAATCATATTACAGCCACCTCCACCAATTCCAATAAGTGTGATTTTTGCTAAATTATCACCTATTTCAGGATTTTTTACTATTTGAATTGATGTATTATCAAATACGAATTCCTCTTGTTTTGACTTCATTATCCGTTCCTTTTCATTTTTTATTATATCAAATAATATATTGTTTTTATCTATTTAATTGATATTTATCTTTTTTTAAATACCCTTGCTTAACTAATATCTCAATAGTTTTTTTAAACACTGGAGTAGCAGATTGTGAAGCATAGTGATATTTCCATGATGGTTCAAATACTGTTACACCAATAGTATATTTAAAATCTCTATCATTAGCAAACCCAAAAAATGAACTGATATATTCTCTTTGATATTTACCTTTTCTAGCTATTTGAGAAGTACCTGTTTTACCACCAATTTCAAGTCCCTCTATTTTAGTAGCAACTCCAGTACCTATTTGAACTGTTTTTATTAACATATCTTTTATTATCATTGCTGTTTGTTGTTTTATAATTTTTATTTGTTCTTTTGTTTGTAGTTTTTTTATATCATTATCGCTTGTATTAATAATTTTAAATACAACTTGAGGAGTTACTATATATCCATTATTGTTAAATACACTATAAGCTTTTAATACTTGGATAAAAGTTGAAGTGATACCTTGACCATATGAATCAGTTGCTTTATATATATTATCTCTATCTTTTTTTGTTTCATAAGCTTGGTATTGTTTTAGACTATGTATCACCCCTTTTTTTTCATATGGTAGATCTATATTTGTTTTTTTTGATAATCCAAATCTCTCAAATCCATCTTTAAACTCAACCCCACTTAATCTTTGAGCTATTTGTAATATACCAATATTACTACTATAAACTATTGTATCAGTTGGAGTGATATATCTTTTTTTAAATCTATGGTCATCTCCAATTCTATGTTTACCTATTTTGTATTTTCCTCTTGGATATAGACCTTTTTTATTTCGTTTACCTTTGTTGAAAGCATCTATTAATTCATTTAGTTTTACTCTATCTTTATCAAATGCTAAAGCCATAGCAATAGGTTTGATTATAGATCCAGGTTCAAACTGATGCTCTATAGCTGATAAGTTTAAATATCCCACTTCATCTTGTTTAATTTTCTTTGGATTATATCTATTTGATGTAGCTAAAGATAGTATCTTTCCAGTAGTGCTATCCATAACTGATACTATTATCTCTTTTGCTTGAAATTTAGTTTTATATAAATCTATCATATATTCTATATTTTGTTGAAGTTTTAGAGGTATATTTAGTTTTATTGATTTTCCATTAACTTTTCTAGTAATTTCACTATCTTTATTAAATATAATATCTCCAACTAAATCTCTTGAACCAACTCTTAAACCATTAGTTATATCATTTAGCTCTTTATTGTAAAATCTCTCAACACCTTTGACTCCTTTTAATCTAGTTAAATCTTTTTTAGTTTCGTATTTTTTTATATATCCTGTTAATGGTGTAAGTGATTTTTCATAAGGATATATTCTCTTATCCCCACTTATTGATATATCCATACCAATAATAAATGAACTCTTTTTAACTAACGGTATAAATACTTTTAAGTTAATGAGTTTTGGTTTTAGTTGATTTAGATTGGCTGCTGTTTTTGAGTCAATATTGTATGTAAGAACTAGTCTACCTTTTCTTTTTTGATTATTGATTTTATCTCTTAAAGTTTGTTTATCTATATTTGTATATATTGAAAAAAGTGTTATAAATAGATCTTGTTTATTTTTATCTAAAAACCTTGTATCTATTATCACTTTATATGCTTGAACTGATTTAGCTACTTTAAAACTATCAGCAGTTAATATAGAACCTCTTACAGCTATATCTTTTTTACCATAGTTTTTTGATGGTAGTTTTATATCATCATTGGTTATATCATAAATATTAACAAGATATAAAGTCATCATGGTTATAAAAAACAATATTGTAGATACAAGATACCATAATTTAATATTTCGTTTCATTGGTTTTTGTTGATTGTTCTTATTAGTCTTCATATTTTTTCTTTTTATATTCAATAGTATCTCTACTAATTGAAAGCACTAATCCAATAGCAATACTTGAAGCTAACAATGAACTACCACCATAACTTAAAAATGGTACAGCTAAACCTTTGATTGGAATAATACCTGATGTACCAAATGCATTTATGATAAATGCAGTTCCTAACATAATAGCAATACCAATTGTAAAAAGATGATACTCCGTATTATTAAGCATCCTACTTACTCTAAATATTCTAATAATTAAAAAAGAAAATAATAGTACTATAACTGATATACCAAAAAATCCAACCTCTTCAGTTATACCAGCTAATACAAAGTCAGTATGAACTTCACCTAAAAAGCCAAGTTTTAAATAACCATTAGATATACCCTCTCCAAACATTGAACCGTTATGTATTGCATTTATTGCATGACCAACTTGATATGCTTCTGTATATGTATCAAGTTTTAATTCTTTGGCTATAAATGTAGGAAGATATGGTAATATACTATCTTGAACCATACCCCACCAACTTTTAATTCTATCTATTCTATGTGGAAATAATAATACTAAACTACCCAGTGCAACAATAGCTATACTAAATATAGATAGAAATATTTTTATACTACGATTGGCAAAGAAAAGCATCATAAAGATAATAGTACCAATAACAACAGTTTGACCTAAATCTTTTTGAACAACAGCAATAAAATAAGCTAAAATCAAAAATATAACACCATAAGGTGCTATTAGTTTAATTTCATCTAAAAATAGTTGTTTCTCTTTATAAAATACTCTTCTATGAAAAGAGTGAGCTAGATAATATACAAATCCTATTTTAAAAAACTCAACAGGGGCTATAGATATACCAGGAAGTCTTATCCATCTTGAAGCACCACCAGATTCTACTATAAAGCTTGATGGTATTATTGGCATTAATAGTATTGTTATTCCAAATATTCCAAATAAACTCCATCCAACTATTGGTAAAAGTTTACTAGGTTTTATTTGTGCAAAACTCCACATAACTAGTATAGATAATATTCCTGCAAAAAGTTGTCTTATAAGAAAATGAAACTGGTCATATCCTAAGTGTATCACTGTATATACAGATAAGGAGTATGAAAATATTATTCCTATTATTATCAAAGCAGAGGATATGAAAAATAGTGTATAGTCTGGTTCTTTTTTATCAGTTAGGTTTTTTAGTTTACTAACTAGATTTAGTTTTTTATTCATATAGATATATCCTCCTTTTATTTTATATTATAGTAGTTTATATTGACAGCTTTATGTCGTTTGTGTTATTTATCTAAATATTTTTTTAATATCACATCAGTTTTAGTTTTTAGTTTTTTTTTATTTAAAATATTTTGATGTTGTACAGGTTTAGTTGATTCAGTAGAGTTATTGCATTGTTCAACAGCCTCTACGCTTTTATAGTATGTGGGTGATTTTTTAACTTCCTTCTTTTTAAAAAAGCTCTTTTTGTTTGCATAAAATTTTTTATTGCCTACGCTTAGTACTTTTCTTTTTGGTTTTAATT
>JAYEPG010000211.1:0-5825 GCA_034723795.1 Campylobacterota bacterium | reverse complement strand
CTTTGCATATTTAACTTTTCACTTATATATGGATTTGCACCTATTATGTCTATTTCTGAGTGATTTCTAATAGTTTGGATTTGGTATTCATCTAAAAATAGTTGTGTTAATGATTCATATTTTTTAATAACTTTATCAACATCTTTTAAAATTAAACTATTTAAGTAAGATATAGTAAATAAAAATGGTACATCATCTACATACCTAAGAATACTTACTTTTAAAAGTGGTGATTTTATATCTATACTAAACTCTTGTGCTAGTACTTCATCTACTTGTATCATTTCCAAATCTAATATTTTAGAAGTTGGTATCTTATTTAATTTTTTTATCTCATTTGTAAATGAAGTAGTTGGTGAAAGCTCATATTTTATTTTATTTGGAGTGATAAAATTACCACTACCTTTTTTAGAATAGATTAAACCCTCATTTTTTAGCTTTGTTATTGCTTGTCTTACTGTTGCACGAGTTATATTAAACTTATCACATAGTTTATTTTCTGATGGAAGTTTATCATTTTGAGATAAGTCATTATTAATTAAATCTTTTAGATAGTTATAAGTAATTTCATATTCAAATAATTTAGACACTCTCTTCCTTTTTTAGTTGTATAGACAACTTTGATAATGGAAGTATAAAATAAATCGGTTACTGTTTGGTTACAAGTTGTATAGACAAGTCTCTTTATATTAATTAAAAAATCTAATTTTTAAGAAGAATTTGTAAGTTTAAAAAACAGTTTTAATGATTGTTTCTCTTTATATGATATTTTATAAGATATTTTAGATAGATACTCTTGTATCTGTTTTGTTGAAAGATTTGTTCTGGTGGCATATTGTTTTAAAATATATTGAGGTATTTTTATATTTGTTGCTAAAAACTTTTTTGATAATTTTTCTAAATATTTTTTCTCTTGATTAAAACAAAGTCTAGCAAATACAAAAGGTAGATTGTATTTATCGTTCCAAACTTGTGCTAAATCTATAAAATCTTTATCATCGCTATTATGATAATAATGCAAAGCTTTATCACCTATAAGTATCTCACCTTTTATATCTAAAGCAAGAGCAAGTGCATTTGAAGTATCAGATTGATTATCTTTTTTAAACTCACCTTTTAAAGCTAAAACAGATAAAACCTCTTTTTTAGCTACTATTCCTAAATCTAAACATTTACACCTTTTAGATTTTATAGAAGATATAAAAGCAGCATCTATTGAACGTTTTTTAAACTGTTTATTTATAACAGACGGATAAGACTTTTTATAGTTTATTATCTGTTTTACTTGCGAAGATTTAATATTCTTCTTTATAAATATATAAAATGGTAACAAATTTATAAAATCAATTTTTGCAAATATCATAAACCATTTATCCTTATATTTTTTATACATCAAATCATCAAAGATGATGTGTGGTATACTATCAAAGATATAATAATAAAAGGGTTAATATGGTTACAGTAGAATTTTTAGGTCCAATAGGAAAAGAACCATTAAAATTAGATATTTCAAATTTAAATCAATTAAGTGAGATTTTAAAAGAGGATAGTAGTTTATCTTCATGGCTAGAAAATAGTGCTGTTGCTGTAAATGATATGTTAATTCAAGATAAAAACAAAGAGCTAAATGATGGTGATAAAATTTCACTATTACCTCCTGTGTGTGGTGGTTGAGTTATGAGTAAATTACAACTATTTAAAGGTTCTTTACCAGTAGAACAAATAACTAATGGTTGGTATGATGAGTTTAAGAACTCTAATTATGGTGCTATTATTACTTTTGTTGGTGTTGTACGCGATGAAGATGGGATAGATGGTCTTAGCTTTGATATATATGAACCTATTTTAAACTCTTGGTTTGCTTCTTGGCAGGAAAAAGCAAAACAAAGAGGTGGTATGGTACTTATGGCACACAGCGAAGGTGATGTTTTAAATCATACTAGTTCATATACTGCTGGAGTTTGCAGTCCCAAAAGAAGAGTTGCATTAGAACTTATTGATGAGTTTGTTGAGGACTTTAAAGCTAGCGCTCCTA
This sequence comes from Campylobacterota bacterium, assembly GCA_034723795.1. Lineage (GTDB taxonomy): Bacteria > Campylobacterota > Campylobacteria > Campylobacterales > Arcobacteraceae > JAIOSF01. The sequence goes on along the minus strand of JAYEPG010000211.1, from coordinate 3,790 downwards.
TTTGGAAATATGATATTATTAATGGAAAAAGAGAGTATGCTTTGGATAGAAGTACACCTATAAACGGTGCAGGACTATTAAGCTAAAATGAAAATAGATTTACACAACCACACTACACTATGTAACCATGCTACAGGTACAACTGAGGAATATATAAAAAGAGCAATTGAAATTGGTATTGATGTTTATGGCTTTAGTGAACATGCTCCAATGAAAAACTTTGAAGATGGATATAGGCTAACTATTGATAAAAAAGAGTTTTATGAAAATGATGTAAAATATTTAAAAGAGAAATATAAAAATGATATTAATATTTTACTTGGATATGAGGTTGATTTTATAAAAGGTGATTATCTACTTGATAGCATTAAAAATTCAAATGTAGATTATCTTATAGGTTCAGTACACTACTTAAACGGATGGGGATTTGATAATCCAGAGTTTATAAAAGAGTATGAAATAAGAGATATAGATAAAATATGGGAAGAGTACTTTGAAGCAGTAGAACTTATGGCTAAAAGTAGGCATTTTGACATAGTTGGACACCTAGATTTAATAAAAGTATTTAAATTTCTACCAAAAAAAGATATAAAATCAATAGCACTAAATAGTTTAAAAGCTATAAAAAAATCAGGTATGGTACTAGAGATAAATCAAGCAGGATATAGAAAACCAATAAAAGAACAATACCCCTCAATACCACTTTTAGAGTTAGCTTATGAATTAGATATACCTATTACATTTAGTAGCGATGCACATAGTGTAGAACAAGTTGGATTTAAATATGACAATGTTGCTAAACTAGCAAAAGATATTGGATATAATAAATGTGTCTACTTTAAAAATAGAGAAAAGATAATAGTCGGTTTTTAAGTCTCCTGTTTATCCTCTTTCTTAACCAATCCTGCTTCAACTAAAAAAGGGCTATATATAAAGTCTAGTTTTTTTATTCTGTCATATGAAGCATAACTAAGATATAAAATATCTTTTGCTCTTGTAACAGCCACATAAAAAAGTCTTCTTTCTTCTTCAAGTGATCCACCTTTACTCATCAAAGTTCTATTTGGAAATCTTCCATCCATTAAATCTACTACATAAACCTCTTTGAACTCCAAACCTTTACTTGCATGAACTGATAAAAGATTTACACCACCACCTTCACTCATCTCACCACCACCTAGAATCATCGCATTTATAAAGTTATTTAAGTTATTGTGTCTTGATGATAATTGTTTTAGTGTTTCAACTCTTCTAGTACATTTAAAAGCAGCAGACTTTTTCATATCTTCATTTATAGTTCCATCTTTTTGTTTTGCTCTATTTGTTGTAAGTGTATCAACTATAGTTTCAAAAAATTTATGCTTTTGAATATGAACTATCATATTTTTTGGATTTTTTATCCTTTTTAACTCTTTAATTAAAGTGTAAAAATCGTATAAAAATATACCACCTTCCAAAGTCAATTTAGGATGTTTTAAAATATTGTTATTTAAAAACTTTAATTCCCAACCTAAATCTTTAAACTTAGAAGTTGAACCCATCTCAATAAAATCATCAAACAATCCAAGCTGTACATTTGTAGTTTTATTACTTTTGTACGGTTTTATAATTGTATTATCTGGGTTTAAAAGACCGTGAAAAAGGTTTCCATGCCCCACTCTTAAGAGTGCTTCAAATATATCTTTTGCAATAGCCTTACCTATACCTTTTCCATATTCAATTAGATGTATAAATGCCATCATATCGTTATGATTTACCATTAAAACCATAAGATCAAGGATAACTTTTATCTCTCTTGCATCAAAGAAACTATGTCCACCTTTTCTTTTGCACTCTATTTCCATATCTCGTAAGTTTGCTTCTATACCGTCTGCACTTGAGTTATTTCTATATATTATAGCAATCTCATTGTGTGTTGTTGAAGTTTGGGTTATTTTTTTACCTATAAACTCATATTGAGAATATAGTTCATCAAATTTTAAAAGTTGTGGGGAGTGTGGTTTCTCTTGTCTTACAACTTTTAAAGATTTTTCATATATCCTAGGGTTGTGTAAAATCACTTTATTTGCTAGATTTAAAATTGGTGCAGTTGAACGATAGTTTTTATCTAAAGTAAAAACTTTTGCACCCTCATATCTTTTATCAAAAGAGGAGATGATACCTATATCACTTCCATTGAAAGCATAAATAGATTGATCATAGTCTCCAACACAAAATAAACTTTTAGGTTTAAAACCATCTAAAATTTTACCTTGAAGGGGATTTGTATCTTGATACTCATCTACTAAAATTTCAACAAAACCAAACTCTTTTTCTTTTTGTAACTCCAGCATCTCTAAAAGTAAATCATCAAAATTTACATAACCATACTGTTTTTTTAATCTTGTAAACTCATCAACAACATCTTGATATATCAAAATATATTGTTTATGATCACCATTTTTATTACTCATCCATGTTTCAAAATCTTCATCATAACTACTATTTAAATATAAACTATATATATCATATAGATACCCGCCATCATATGGTTTTGTATCATCTTGTTCTACAAATACCCTTTTTTCATAAATAGATTTAAATAAAGTTTTTAATTCATTTGGTTGTTTTAGCGTGATATTTCTTTCATATCTTTTTAACATCTTATAACTTACACTGTGAAATGTCCCAGATACAATTGCCTTTGCAGTTGCTTCATCAAAATACTTTGCAACTCTCTCTATCATCTCTGCTGCAGCTTTGTTTGTAAATGTCAAAAGTAGTATCTGCTCAGGTTTAACACCAGCATATAAAAGATGACCGATTCGACCAACAATAGTAGATGTTTTTCCTGTACCTGCACTGGCTATTGTAAGGTTGTGCCCTAATTCACAAGTAGCAGATGAGTGTTGTTCTTCATTTAAATTTGTTAATGGCATTAAATATAAAATATCCTTGCGTAGTTTTAAGAGTGGAATACTACTATAAAAATATTTAAGATGTGATTACTATTTATTTAAATCTAAAACATCCAAGATAACATTAGTTGCACTTAAAACTTTGATTATCTTATCATTTATTTTATATACTTCTGTACCTGGTGTTTTATATTCAGGCTTAGAGTAATCACTTGTATATACAACTCTTGCATTTTCTAGTACTCTATTATCAACCTTAGTACCTACTATAAGCTTATCTCTCCATCCTGGAGGTAAAGTTCCACCTCTATTTAATTTCTTTTCTAGTCCATATGGAAGTTGTTTTGCTTTTTGTTACTTAAACTTTTTCTTTTTTTTATTATCTTTTCCATGAGAATTGTCTTTAGCAAAAGAGTTTAAACTCAACAACATACTAACACTAACTATTGAAACTAACATATTTTTCATTTTCATATTATACACCTTTATATATCTTTATTTATATTTTACATCAATAACGGCTAAGGTAAACTACAAGTAAACCTTAGTGAAAGCTCAAAACTATTTAAAATCACTTTTAAGCTGATGGGGTACTTGCTAGTTCCTATAATTTGTTAGGTTTGCCACTTCTTGTATGCTCAATCCTGTTTTTAAAGCTATTGTTTCTTTATCTAAAACATCAAGTAAATTTATAGCTATTTTCTTTCTTTCTTCTAGTTTTCCAATCACATAAGTGGATTCATAAGCACTAGCTTGGTCGTGTAAGCTTTTTTGATATTGATTATAATCTAATCTTTCATCATCTTCCATCTTTAAATAATCTAAAGTTTCTTTTGCTTTTAATAAACCTTTGGCTTTTGGGTTTTCTGGTATCTCTTCATTTTTTAAAAAGT
>JAYEPG010000210.1:0-5913 GCA_034723795.1 Campylobacterota bacterium | reverse complement strand
TTTTATTTTATAAACTGTTTTAAATTGTATCTATTCATTAACTATACTGATAAAATCCGCTTTATTATTATAACCTACAACTTTCTTTTTAATTGTATTTGTTTTATAATCAACAAAATACATCACTGGTATAAAAGGAGATTCAAACTCTTTAGGAAAGTTTTTTTCTTCTCTATTTATAATAAGAGGAATATATTTTTTATGTATTTGAGCATCAATCTTTTTCTTACTTAATACTCTTTTTTCAAACTTTTGACACCATGGACAAAAGTTTGCCACCATAATAAACATCACATCTTTTTTTTGCTCTTTTGCTTTTTTTAGTGCAACTTCATAGTTTGTCTCATAATTATGATCTTTTGCAAAATCTTTATAGTTTTTTCCAAATAGTGATGCAGCTAAAAGTGCTATTATTAGTAAAGTTTTCATTCGTTATCCTCTGCGTATTGTTCCATAAAATCAACCAATAACATATCAATATTATCCATCAACTCCTCCTCTATCTCATTATCATCTTTAGCAGTTAAAATAAATTGTTTTCTTTTTTCATAAGTTAAAGCATAAACCAATTCATCATCATCAATTCTTTTAATCTCTTCACCTAATACTAAATCAATATTTAAAATTAGTTTACCATCAAGCATCGTATCATATAAAATCACACCAAAAGTTCTGTGACCATAACCACTTGTATCTATTTCTAACTCATCAGTTGTATTTTTTAGCTCCTCATAGATACCCTCTTTGATACTCATAGGCAATTTACTACTATAATTTTCAACAACTAAATAAGCTTTTTCAATTTTTGTTAGTAAAAACATACTATCTGCATTTAGATAAACTGTAGTTAATAATAAAATAAAAACCTTACTAAATAATTTTTTCATATACTCTCCAATCTTTTTTAAAAGTATAACAAAAAATTATAAAATTTTACTACACCTATTGGAGATTATGATTTAATATAAAATCACATAATAATGTTTTTGTACCTGATGATATGAAAACGAAAGATGAATGGGCATCATTTTAATAAATAATTCAAAAATATATACAAAAGAATAAGTAAAGTAAGATGGCATTTGTGCTATAATTGAAAAAATAATTTAAAGGCACGTAATGTTTAAAAATATGAGTATAAATAGCAAGCTTCGATTAAATCTAATAATTGTATTTATAGGGATGGTAATTCTTATGGCAGATGTCTACTATTCAATGCAAAAACTTGATAATGAATATATTAATACTCAAAATTTACAAAAAGAGGCAAGTGATTTAAAATCTATACTTATTAGTAGTTTAACTATTAATTCTGCAAAAGGTGTGTTAATTGTAAATCCAAGTTCAACTGCTGCCATTAATTCAATGAAAAATGCAACTGCAGAACTAAATAATATTAATGCCAATCTTTCAAAATCAAATAAACAACTCTCCGCTAAATTGACTCCATATATATTAGAGTTTAATAATAGAACTAATATTTTAATGACAAATGCTGAACAAAACAACCCTTTTTCAATTGAGTATTCAAACCAAGCTTTAAAAAGCTGGAGAGTTTTGAAAAAAGAGATTGAAGTTGCATTAAAAAAAGAAAATATAAAAATAAAAGACTCTATAGAACACTATAAAGAGTTAAAAGACTCAACAATTCTTTGGATAATGATAAGATCATTTATATCTTTATTTATTATGTTTATGATAAATAAAATGATTGCAAAAGGTATATCAGATTCAATATATGGATTTAGCTCATATTTACATAGTTTTTTTACTTTTTTAAATGGAAGCTCGCATGATGTTAAAGAGTTAAAATTAGTTTCAAATGATGAGATTTCAGATATGGCAAAAGAGGTTGAAAAAAATATTGCCCAAATAAAAGCAACTATTTCAGAAGATAGAACTCTTATCAATGAAGCTGAAGAGGTTTTAGGTAGAGCTTGTAATGGTTGGTTCTCTCAAACTATTCAAAACTCAACTCAAAATAAAAGTTTAATGGAGATAAGAGATGGTATCAATAATATGCTTAGTAATATGAAAAGTAGATTTATAGATATTAATTCACAATTAGAAAAGTACTCAAACCATAACTATATGGATGAATTTAAAGTAGATGGGATAGAAAAAGGTGGTATTTTTGAAACTTTTATAAAAGATGTAAATAAACTTCAAATATCTATAACAAACATGTTAATAGAAAATAAATCACATGGATTAACACTTGGTCACAGTAGTGATATTTTACTAAAAAATGTTGACACATTAAATATAAATTCAACAAATGCAGCAGCAGCTTTAGAAGAGACGGCTGCCACAATTGAAGAGATTTCTAGTAATATATCAAACAATACAGAAAACGTAGTAAAAATGGCAAGCTTTGCATCAGGTGTTACTAGTTCTGTAAAAGATGGTCAAGCTTTAGCAGCACTTACTACAAATGCTATGGATGATATAAATAGTGAAGTAAGTGCAATAAATGAGGCTATTACAGTTATCGACCAAATAGCATTCCAAACAAATATTTTATCTCTAAATGCGGCAGTAGAAGCAGCAACAGCAGGTGAAGCTGGAAAAGGTTTCGCTGTGGTTGCTCAAGAGGTTAGAAACTTAGCTTCAAGAAGTGCCGATGCAGCAAATGAGATTAAAGCTTTAGTATCAAATGCTACAAATAAAGCAAACAATGGTAAAGAGATTGCTGATAAAATGACCAATGGTTATATAGAACTAAATGAAAATATAACAAAAACATTAGATCTAATTTCAGATATAGAGATGGCTTCTAAAGAGCAGCAAACTGGTATTATACAGATAAATGATGCTGTTAACTCTCTTGATAGACAAACTCAAGAAAATGCCTCAATTGCAGCACAAACTCATGGTGTTGCAATTGAAACTGATACTATTGCAAAACTTGTAGTAACAAATGCAAATGAGAAAGAGTTTAGAGGAAAAAATGATTTAGGCAAAAGAGATAAACCAACTAATACTAAATATGAAGGTAAAGAGAGAAGATCAAGAGAAAAGAATATAAAAGGTCATGTTGATTATTCAAAAATGAGAAAAAAAACTTCTAATAAAGTAGATGTTAAAAATCCTCCAAAAGCTGTACAACCTACACCAATAAAATCAATAATAAAAGAAGATGATGAATGGGCATCTTTTTAAGCTATGAGAGTAATAGAACTATTTAAACAAATCACACTAATTCCAAGATGTAGTGGTACTCATCAACCATTTATTAAATATATTCAAAAATTTGCACAAAATATAAACTATATATGCAAAATAGATGATGCAAATAATATTTTATGTTATAAAGAAAATATTACTCCAAAGATTTGTTTGCAATCACACTATGATATTGTGTGTTTAGAGGATGGAAAAGTACCACAAGTAATTGAAGAGGATGGATATTTAAAAGCAAAAGATTCTACTCTAGGTGCAGATAATGGAATAGGCTGTGCTTATATGTTAGCTTTGATGGAAGAAAATGCAAACGCCGAGTTTCTTTTTACTTGTGATGAAGAGATAGGGTTAATAGGTGCTTCAAATATTAAACATAATCTTCAAAGTTTTTATATGTTAAATCTTGATAGTGAAGCAGAGGCTGAAATATGTATTGGATGTGCTGGTGGAGTTGATATTTTTGCTACAAATAACAATAATAAATATACACAAAATATTGATAATAAAACATTATATGAGATAACTATCGATAATCTTGATGGTGGACATAGTGGTGTTGATATAGATAAAAATATACCAAATGCTTTAAAACTTATCGCTAAAACTATTAAAGAGTGTGAGGGTGATTTATTAGACTTAAATGGTGGACAAAGAATAAACTCAATACCAAAAAGTGCAAAAGCAATAATAGCTTCAAATGTAGCACCAAATATATCACATAAAAATATGTCAATTTTAGAAGTTGAAACTACAACAACACACTATAAAAAACTTGATGATAATATTATTAGTTTTATATACTCTTTTGCAAATGGTGTAAGAGGATATGATAAAGAGTTAAATAGTGTACTTAGTTCAATAAATTTAGCTATTATTACAAATAATATTGATGAAATAAAGTTTGAACTTAGTGCTAGAAGTATGGATAATGAAGAACTCAAAATAATAAAAGATGAGACTGTAGCTTTACTAAAAATATTTAATTTTGAAGTTACAACTTCTGGAAAGTATCCTGCGTGGAAACCAGAACGAAGTCAGTTTACATCAAATGTTTTAAAGATATATAAAAAACATATTCCTACAGCATCTCTTGAAGCTATCCATGCAGGACTAGAGTGTGCAATATTTAAAGAGAAATACCCAAATATGCAAATTTGCTCAATAGGACCTAATATATATTTTCCTCACTCAAATAGAGAAGAGTGTGAAATAAGTTCTGCTATTAAACTTTATAATATTACAAAAGATATAGTAAATAGTATAGAATAAAATATTTTATCTATTTTATTCTATTTCTACCGTCATTTTTTGCTTTGTATAGTTTTTTGTCTGCGTAGTTTATATATTCATCTAATAGATCAGCTTCATATAACTCAATTGGATCAACTTCATAAGTACCAATACTTACAGTTGTTTTTATCTCATTTTTATCTAAATGTAGTGTGAAATTTTCAAATGCTTTTCTTATTTTTTCTAGAACTATAAATGCTTGTTTTATTTCAATTGCTGGCAATATTAAAACAAACTCTTCACCGCCATATCTTATAATAATATCAGAACTTCTAATATTTAATTTTACAATTTTTACAAACTCTTGAAGCATCTTATCTCCAGCTATATGTCCATAAGTATCATTAACTTTTTTAAAAAAATCAAGATCACAAAGAGCAATAACAAATTTTGAATTAGTAGCTAATGATAAATCATATTGACTTTGAAAAATTTATGCTAATCCTTGTCTTCCAATAGCGCCTGTTAGCGTATCTTTTATCGCTTTTTGATTTATTATTGTATTATCAATTAAAGCTAACTCAGTTCCTATAGATAAAGAAAGAAGTTCACACTTTTCTAAATAAGTTAATAAAATATCATAGTCATAATCTTCATTTGATATTAAAATTTGTTTAATCTGAATTGAGATATAGTGAAGTTGAGAGTGAACCCTTTCTAACTCTTTTAATTTAGAGTTATTTTTAATCATCTTTTTTGCATCACTAATTAACCATTTTCCAAAACCACACATTGTTTTATCTGTTTGAGGAAAACTTTGCTTGTTGTTATTTGTTAAAGATTTAGCTATGTCAATTAACCATACTAAATGATCCACAACAAATTTTTCAACCATATCAGATAAACTTGATAATCTATTGTTACACAATGAAATTAGATTTTTTGCATAAATATCAAAATAAATTTTTGCTATAATATTTTGAATATTTACTGTTAATTTATAAATTGTAATGATTTCATCTTTTTTATCATAACTAATAAATAGTTCCATTAAAATATGCTGCATATGATTTATTTCATTGATTAAAGCTACATAAGGAACTTCTAGTCTTATATATAAGTTTGTAAGTTCACGATAATCATTATAAAAGTCATCAAGCTTACCTTTACATAGGTGAAGTAGACTACTATTGTATTGTTGTTTTATAGTTGCAACTTCACTTTGTGGAATTGATTGTCTAATAATATTTCTATCAAAAAAACTCTTCACTAATATACTCTTGTTTTTCTCTTAGAAATTCAATTGTTTCTTCTGTAGAGTTTTCTATATTATTCTTCATGGTTTTAATCCTTCAACTACTTTGATCTCTTTTTCAACCTCTTCTAAAAACTTAGGTAAAAGTTCAGAAGTTGGTAACTTTGCAACCACTTCACCTTTTTTAATAATAAGTCCACTACCATTTCCATATGCAATAGCAACATCAGCACTTTTAGCTTCTC
>JAYEPG010000209.1:0-5938 GCA_034723795.1 Campylobacterota bacterium | reverse complement strand
ACAAAAGCATCAAATACAGAAGGTTTAGGTGGTGGTTCAAACACTATACAAGGAGTAGCTATTAATGCAGCTGCAACTGATCCTATTACTGGGGTTACAAGTGTAGCTGGAAATAATATAGCTGTTGGTGGTTCACAACAATTAAATAGTTCAGGGACTATAGTACTACAGGATGTTGATATTACTGCAACTGGTGCTGAATCAGCTGGTAGTACAGTTATTATGGATATTGATGTAAGTGGTAAGATTGGGAGTATAGTATCAGCAAACAACTTAGCTATTGATGCTTCAAGTCAAACTCAAGCTATACAAGATGCACTTAGTGCTATTGCAATTTCAAATGGTGACTTTACAAATTTAGGTGATGGTAAATTTTCTTTGAAAGGTACTGGTTCAGTTAGTTTTGGTGATTTAGACTTCTCCGCAATGCAGATAACTTCAGCAGCTGTAGCTGAAACACTTAAGTTAAATACTGGTGGCGCAGATACTACATTTACAGTTTCTGATAACAATACAGGAACATCTAATCCACTACTTGGACAGTTAAATATAAGTGCAGGAACAGCTGGTACAGCTATAAAAGGTGGTAACTTACTATCAGATCTAAAAGATGTAGCCGCAAATGAATTGACAGCTGCAAAAGCAAATAATTTTATGGCAACTATTGATGAAGCGCTTACTCAGATGAATGCTAATAGATCAGACTTTGGTTCTACTCAAAATCAACTAGAGTCAAGTATTAGAAATATGCAAACTACTCAAACAAATCTTAAAGCAGCAGAGTCTGTTATACGAGATGTTGATTATGCAGCAGAGAGTGCAAACTTTAATAAGCAAAATATAATAGCACAAGCTGGTACTTATGCTATGTCTCAAGCGAATTCAATGGCTCAGAATGTGCAAAGATTACTTCAATAGTGATTTTTATACTATCATGTAAAAGCCTAAGTCTTAATGACTTAGGCTTTTTGCATTTTATATTGTTTTTTTGATATAATAACTGATTTAAATTTGAAAAGTAATATTAATAAAAATATAAAAAATAAAGGTGTGTATATGAATTTGCAAGATAAGGTGATCCAAAGATATAGTAAAAATTTAAAATTATTAGAGATGCTAGATAATGAGTTGTATAGTAGGGTACTTGGCTTAGATGAGTTAATATCACACAATGAATATCAACCACGATATGAACTTGAGTATATTCAGGAGAGAGAAGAGTTTGATATATTTGATACTATTACTCAAACATATCTTTATAATAGAAAACCAGATCAATTTATAAAAGAGGCTGTACAAAATACTAATTTTGATAAAATAAATAGTGTAGATCTTTTTTATAAAAATTTTTATAACTCCACAGTGACAATTGATGCAGAACAAATACCTGATGATACTGATAATTTGGAGATGTATCTACATAATGATATAGTTGAATTTACCAAAGTATTTCAAAATATAACTTATGACTCAAAAGCGATATTTAGTAATATAGATAAATTTATGTTTGTTGGAACACTTCTTGGCACACATATTCAAAGTATAGATAAAAAGATAGATTCAAAATCATATTTTATCACTGAGGCAAATCTTGAGATATTTAGATTGTCACTTTTTTGTGCAAACTACTACGAGTTAAGTACTAAAAAACTGATATTTTCTATTATGGATGATAGGATTCATTTTTTATATAAATTCAAAATATTTTATGCTGATAATTTTGGTGCTAATCATACTATAAAATACTACTGTTCAAATTATAATATTGAGGATTATTTTGAAAGAGTTTTAGAGGGCTTAGGAGATGTATCTCCGTTTGCATTTACATACCCTACAGCTTTAAAACAATTACTGAAAAAATCTTTTCAAAATATAAAAAATGGATATAAGATATTAGATACTAAAAACTATCATGGGTTTCTTAAAAATAAACCAGTTTTATTATTAGGGGCTGGACCATCTCTTGCAACTAATTTACAATGGATCAAAAAAAATAAAAGTAAATTTTTCATAGTTGCAATTGGAGCAACTATAAAGAAACTTATACATCATGATATAGTTCCAGACATGATAATTTCAGCGGATGGTCAAAAACTTGTTGAAAATCAATTTGATGATAATATTGTTCAGCAGATAAAAGATATACCTTTTGTAGCATCACTTATGACTCATCAAGATGTATTAGATAAGTTTGATTTTGTTTATCTTTATGAGGTGATGATATCTTTTAAAGAGACAAGTCAACCATTGGCTGGATATTCGGTAAGTGAGGTGGCATTTTTATTGAGTTATATATTTGGAGCAAAAGATATTTATATATTAGGTATAGACCTTGCATTGGATCAAGCTACTGGAGATACACATATTGATACACATGACTATAAAAAAACATTTGATATCTCACAACAACAGCAAAATGATTTTCTGAAAACTGGATCATATAGTCATAAAGATACAGCTATAACTGTAAAAGGTAATTTTAAAGAAAATGTTGTAACAACTACAATTTTTAATAACTCTATAGTAGCTTTTAATAAAATAATTCATGCAATAGTATCAGGTGATAAAGATATAAAGATTTACAATTTAGGTGAAGGCGCATATCTAAACAATACAATCCCTCTAAAGCTACAAGATATTAATATAGCTACTAAGATAAGAAAAGATTATAATGATACAAAAACTTTTTTAGAGTCTATATCCTCATCTTGTATTACTAGTAGTGAGAAAGAATATCTACAAAAAAGTCTTGAACTTATAGATCAAATTATAGAAAAGTCTATAAAGCTAAAATCAACAAAAGTGAAAAAATATAAGCAATTTTTAGGTCAAAGATCAGACCTACTATATACAATGATAGATCAAAGTAAACCATATAAACAACTTTATCTATACGAGATACTTACAAACTATATTCGTATTATGGAACCATATCTAAGCTACCATTTTAATATAGGGGTACCTGATGAAACTAAGGTAATCAAAGAGGTTAAAAAAATATGGTGTGAGCAGGTTAAAAGAATATGTACTGAATATAAAGATTTAGTTGAGGATCTCTTGTCATTAAATATTAGATAAAACAACAAAAAAGTAAAGGGATGAAATGGTAAATATGCAAAATATTGCAATAGAAACATATATTAAAAATTTAAAATTCTTAGAAGAAAATGATTTACTTCTTTTTCAAAGGCTATCAACTCTAACAGAATATATAGAATCTGAAGAATATCATCAAAGATATCAGCTGGAGTATATTGAAGATAATGGAGAGTTTGACATTTTTGATAGTAAAACATCTAGTTTTATATACAATAAGCAGCCAAAAAATTTTATTAAAGATGCTGTAAATAGTACATCTCTTGATAAGCAAAATACATTTGATTTATTGGTGGATAATTTTTATAATCATTCTAATAAATTTGGTATTGATAACGATACAATAATAAGTAAAAAGAATCAGATAGTAGTTGTAAATGACCTATGTGAGTATAACAATATTTTTAAATGTTCTACTCTAGATTCTAAAAAAGAGTTTTTATCCATAGATAAATTTATTTTCGTAGGGACACTGCTTGGGACACATATAGTACCAATGCACAATAAGATAAAAGCTAGTATATATCTTATCTCTGAGATGAATTTAGAGATTTTTAGGTTATCTTTGTTTACAACACCATATAGTGAACTAGGAAAACAGTCAACGTTATTATTCTCTATTATGGATGAAAAAGCGCAATTCTTAGAAAAATTTAATATATATTCAAAACTAGACTATAAATCAAATTATATGATAAAATATTATTCTACAAATTATAATATAGGTAATTATTTTGATAGAATACTAGAATCTATTTCTTATACTTCACCATTTAAATATACTTATTCACATGTGCTACATACATTATTAGGTGCATCTATACAGAATATGGGTAAATACTCTGTTATAGATACAAAAACAAAGCATAACTTACTGGAAAATACAGATGTGTTATTTTTAGCTGCTGGTCCATCACTTACAAAAAATATACAATGGATTAAAGAGTATAAAAATAAGTTTATTATTGTTGCTATTGGTGCAACTGTAGTAAAACTTTGTGAGAATAATATTGTACCTGATCTAATAATAACAATGGATTGGCAAGAACTAGTTGAAAATCATTTTCCTGATGAGATATTTGATATGATTAAAGATACTACAATTTTAGCAGCCACGATGACACATAAAACAGTACTAAATAGACTGGATGATTTAAATATATACCTTTTTGAAGCTATAAATAAAATCAAAGATAGCAGTTCCTCTATTAAAGGCTTGAGTATAGGAGAGGTTGGTTTAGATATTGTATATAAGTTAGGAGCAAGTCAGATATATTTACTAGGTACTGATTTATCACTGAATCAAGATACAGGTTCTACTCATAGTGATAACTATATACATAAAAAAATTATAAAGATAGACCAAGATAATAAAAAACAAAATAATTTTATGAAAGAGAAGAACTACTCAATAAGCAATTCAACAATAATGGTTAAAGGAAATTTCCAAGATGAAGTTATAACAACATTACTATTTGCAAGGTCACTAAGCATATACAATAAAAATATAAAATCATATATAAAACAAACTCCAAATATTAAAATATATAATCTGAATGATGGAGCATATATAGATAATACTATAACTAGAAATATCAAAGATATATCTATAAAATCAGATAAAAAAAATATAGATTTTAAAAGTTTTTTTAATAATAACTCATCAATAGGTTTTTCAATAGATGAAAAAAAACATATATCTTGTAGTTTAGAAACTCTTGAGGTGCTTCAAATAGAGTTAAATAAACTGAAAAAAATAAAAACAAAAACATATAAATTATTTTTAGAACAAAGAAGACCGGCTCTTACTATTATGACAAGTGATTTAAATAGATTTGATAACCTGTATCTTGATGAGATTTTCAAAAACTATCTTTTGATAACAGAACCATATATAGCATATAATTTTAATAGTAAAATTAAAAATGAATCACATTTAATAAAACAGATAAAAAAAGTATGGATAAGACAGGTTGAACTATTATGTAATGACTATAAAGATTTAGTTAAAATAATTTTAGACTAAAAAAAGAGTGTTAATATAAAAACATTTGATATAAAAGGGCATGATGATTTTGAATTGAATATAGAGAGAAAGTCATTATTGAGATATCATATTGCATGTAATACTCAAGTAGAACCAGATGGAATCATATTTATAATACCTGGTTTTGGTGGAGACTCATCAGTTGATTATCAAAGATCACTGATAAAAGATAGTGCACTGAAGTATAATGTAATAGCTGTATTTGTTGAATATCATTCAATATTTGCTAGAGTTTCTGTTGAAAAAGAATCTGCAGTAATGCAATTTGGAAAAAATGATACAGAACTATTAATTCGGACCATAGATAAATATAAGATTCAATTAGATGAAAATAGATTAGATTTTGATAGTATAGTAGAGCAAATAAAATTTCATATTGAACAATTAAAAAAAGAAAATAAACTAGACAAAGAGTTTTTATTAAATTTGTGGGCAACATTATATCCATATAAAAATGAATATCAAAATTTTGGTATATTACAGGCTATTGATATTTTAACAGTTTTATATCACATAAAATCTATTGGATACTCTAAAATAATAAATCAAAAAAAGATTATAGCACTAGGAAGTTCTCATGGTGGATATATAGCAAACTTATTAATGAAGCTTGCACCTAATACTTTTGATGTTGTCATAGATAATTCTTCATATGTTAAACCTAAATTAGAATATATAATTGGATTTGAGAAGAATTTTAATAAGTCAGAATATAAAATACAATCTGATAATATATTATTAAATTGTTCAGTGTTAACACATTGGACTAAGGAAAAGAATACAGATAATGAATTT
>JAYEPG010000208.1:0-5991 GCA_034723795.1 Campylobacterota bacterium | reverse complement strand
CAAGATATGTTGTCTTTATTTAATCCACATAAATCTTTTACAACAGATCAAGATATAATAGATGTATTTAACTCAAAAAAAGAAAATATAATTGAAAGTTTTGATAATGGAAAACATACTTTAAGATCTCTTCGTCCAATGATAGCTACGAATGAATGTATATATTGTCACGTTAATCAACAAGTTGGTGATGTAATAGGTGTAATGGATTTAACATTTAATCTTGAAGAATCTGATATTATTATTGAAAGTACAGTATTAAATTTAATTGTACAAGCATTATTTGTACTATTTATTATTACTATATTTATGACATGGTTAATAAGAAAAGCAACAAGACCAATTGATGTATTTCAAAATGGTTTAGAGATGTTCTTTAGATATATAAATAAGCAAGAGAAAGAGGTTGGATATATTGATGGATATAGCAATGATGAGATAGGATCTCTAGTAGACTCTGTAAATAGAAATATTGATGCAACTGTTGCAGGCGTAAAAAAAGATGAAAAAGTAATATCTGAAGCAAAAGAGGTTTGTAAACAAGCATCTTTAGGTGTATTTGATAAAGAGATAAAATCTCAAGCACATAGTCCAGAGTTAAATGAGTTAAAAGATTTAGTAAATAAACTTATCTCTGCAGTTGGATATAATGTAAACAGAGTATCAAATGTATTAAACTCATATGATAATGATAACTATCAAGATAGAATTAACTCTTCAGGAAAAACAATAGGTACAATGAAGAATGTATTTGATAAAGTTGATGCTTTAGGAAATTCTCTTACTTTAAATGCAAAAACTAATTTACAAAATGGTAAACAATTAGATGCCGATACTGATATTCTTGAAGAATCTGTAACTAATATTAAAACAATTTTAACTCAACAATCAGATCAACTTGAAAATAGTGTTCAAGAATTATCAACAATAACGGATGATATTATACAAACAACATCAGATGCTGTTTCTATGGCATCTTATGCAAAGAATGTAACAACGTCTGTTGAAAAAGGTCAAGTTTTAGCAAATAAAACAAGTGAAGAGATGGATTTAATTGCACAAGAGGTATCTGCAATATCTGAAGCAATTACGATTATTGATCAAATAGCATTTCAAACAAATATTTTATCTTTAAATGCAGCAGTAGAAGCAGCAACAGCGGGAGAAGCTGGAAAAGGTTTTGCCGTAGTTGCTCAAGAGGTAAGAAATCTTGCAGGTAGAAGTGCCCAAGCTGCAAATGAGATTAAATCATTGGTTGAGAGTGCAAAGGCAAAAGCAAATGAGGGTAAAATCATATCAGATGATATGAAACAGGGATATACTGATTTAAATGAACATATTAATTCTACAATAGAATTGATTCAAAATGTTACACAAGCTTCACAGTCTCAACAAGGAAGAATAGAGAATATTAACTCAAATATGAATAGTATTAAAGAAAATACGGTACAAAGTACAAGTATGGCTATTGAAGCTGAAGTTGTAACAAAGAAAACTAATGAATTAGCAAAAACAATAGTATCAGATGCAGAAGTAAAAAAGTTTTAAAAGGTAATATATGATAGATGAAAAATTAGAATTAACTAAATTAAGAGATACTTTAGATAACATTGATAATGAAGTTTTAAATCTTTTAAATAAAAGAATGGAAACTGTACATAAAGTAGGTACACTTAAAGCTCAAACTGGTGGTGCAATCTATAGACCAGAGAGAGAAAAAGCGATTATTGATAGACTTGAAAAGTTATCAGTAGAGACAAATGGTGCATTAAATAGAGTAGCTATTGAAGCACTGTTTTTAGAAGTTTTTGCAATAAGTAGAAATCTTGAATTACCTGAAAATATCGCTTATCTTGGACCAGAAGGTAGCTTTACTCATCAAGCAGCAGAGAGTAGATTTGGGGCAATGAGTGCTTATTTGCCAATTGGGTCTATTACAGGTGTATTTAGAGAAGTAGCAAATCAAAAAGCAAAATTCGGTGTAATTCCAATAGAGAATAGTAGTAATGGGATAGTTAGTGATACTATTACATGTTTTACTGATTCAAATCTAAAAATTATTGCAGAGGTTATGGTTGATATTCATCACGCTTTAGCATCTTGTGTTGATAATGTAAAAGATATAAAAAAAATATATTCAAAAGATATAGCTTTTGATCAATGTCATAAATTTATTCAGGACTTAGGTTTAGATGAGATTGAACTTATACCTGTAGATTCAACAGCAAAAGCAGCAAAAATAGCAATGAAAGAACCAAACAGTGCTGCTATCTGTTCTCATGTTGGGGCTAAGATGTATAATCTTCCAATTTTATTTGAAAATATTGAGGATAAAGGGAACAATAGAACAAGGTTTTTAATTATTTCAGATTTTGAAAATGGGCAAAGTGGTGATGATAAAACATCAATACTTGTACAGCTTTCAAATCAAGCAGGTTCATTAGCTCAATTTTTAAATGATTTTAATGATGCAAATATAAATTTAACAAAAATAAAATCTCACATAGTAGAGGGAATTTCAACTTTCTTTATAGAGTTTAATGCACATAAAGATGAAGAAAAAGTACAAAAGATATTTACAAAGTATGAAAAAGAGATAAAATTTTTAGGAAGTTATGTAAGGGAACAAGATGATATTTAATAAAGTTTTAGATGAAGTTTCAATTTATGAAGCAGGCAAACCAATTGAGTTAGTTGTAAGAGAATATGGTATCCACCCAAGAGATATTGTAAAGTTAGCATCAAATGAAAACCCATATGGTACAAGTCCAGATGTTGTAGATGCAATTTCTAGAAAAGCTATAAGCTCTTTTGTTTATCCTGATGATTCTATGTATGAACTAAAAGATGCACTTGCAAAAAGATTTAAAGTAACACCTAAAAACATAATTGTAGGTGCTGGTAGTGACCAGATCATAGAGTTTTGTGTACATGCAAAATGTACTAAAAAGTCTAAAGTGCTTATGGCAAAAACAACATTTGCTATGTATGAAATATATGCAAAACAAACGGGTGCTACTATTTTAAAAACACCATCAGATACACACAATCTAGATGAGTTTAGAGAAATATACAAAAAAGAGGGTGCAGATATAATATTTTTGTGTTTACCTAATAATCCAATGGGTGAGTGTCTTGATACTTATGATGTATATAAATTTTTAGATGAAGTTGATGAAAATACTTTAGTAGTTCTTGATGGTGCTTATCAAGAGTATGCAAAATATAAAGATGAAGCAAAAAAGATTATTGTGGGTGACGTAACTAAAAAATATCCAAATGTAATATATCTAGGAACTTTTTCTAAAGCTTATGCTTTAGGTGGATTAAGAGTTGGGTATGGTATTGCTAACACAGATATTATAAATACTTTATATAAATTAAGACCACCATTTAATGTTACAACATTATCTTTAGAAGGTGCTGCCCAAGCTTTAAAACAAAAAAGCTTTGTGAAAAAATGTATCAAAAAGAATTTTGAACAAATGGCAAGATATGAAGAGTTTGCTGATTCTAAAGGTTTAAAATATATACCTAGTTATACAAACTTTATTACAATATACACAGGTAACTACTCATCTAAAGAGATTGCTCAACAGTTGCTAGAAAAAGGTATTATTATAAGAGATATGACTGGTTATGGTTTAAATGCTATAAGAATAACTATTGGAACTAAAGAGCAAAATAGTAAAGTGTTTGAAGTATTGGATACGCTTTTATAGATGGATAAAAGATATTATAGTTATGATGAATGCATTAACGATTGTAAGGTTTTATTACCACAAATAGAATCTTACAATCCTGATGCTCTTGTATGTGTTGCTAGGGGTGGTCTTGTAATAGGACATCTACTTAGTGAAGCGCTTAATACAAGAAAAATTTATACTATAAACTCTATACACTATGAAGATGACAAGAAGTTAAATACATTTGATATATTTAATATACCAGATTTATCTAGTTTTGAAAAAGTAGTCTTAGTTGATGATATTGTTGACAGTGGTGAAACAATGGTTGAGATAAAAAAAATATTATCACATAAATATCCAGAATGTGAATTTAAAGTAGCATCTCTATTTTATAAACCAACAGCATTGATAAAAGCTGACTTCACAGTCCAAGAAGCAAAAAACTGGATAGAGTTTTTTTGGGAAGTAGATTTAAAGAAATAAAATGATAAATACAGATTTAAGAAATAAAAATACAGAAGAATTAAATATATTAGCACAAAATATAAGAGATAGAATTATTGAGGTTGTATCAGTTAATGGTGGTCACTTTAGTTCAACACTTGGTGCAGTTGAATTAACTATAGGTATGCATAAAGTATTTGATAGTCATTATGACCCATTTATATTTGATGTATCACATCAATGTTATCCTCATAAGTTATTAACTGGACGTTGGGAAGAGTTCTCTACATTAAGACAGTTTGAGGGGATTAGTGGTTTTACTAAACCTAAAGAATCAAAATCAGACTATTTTGTAGCTGGACATAGTTCAACATCTTTATCACTTGCAGTTGGTGCAGCAAAAGCAAATAAGTTAGAAGGCTTAGATAAAGTACCTGTTGTGATGATTGGTGATGGTTCTATGACTGCTGGTATGATTTATGAAGCACTAAATGAACTAGGAGATTTAAAACTTCCTGTTGTAATAATTTTAAATGACAATGAAATGAGTATAGCAAAACCAATTGGTGCAATTAGTAAACATCTTAGTAAACTTTTAGCTGGAAAATTTTATCAAGGTTTTAGAGATAAAGTTGACCATATAGTTAAAAACTATATGCCAAATGGAACAGACTATATTGCTAAAAGAATTGAAGAGAGTATGAAGCTTATTACTCCTGGAATCATTTTTGAAGAGATGGGTACAGATTATATTGGTCCAATTGATGGACATGATATTGAAGAGATAATTGATACTTTAACTTTAGCAAAAAATTTAAATAAACCAGTAATAGTTCATGCAAAAACAACTAAAGGTAAAGGTTACTCTATAGCTGAAGGTCAACATGAACACTGGCATGGTGTTTCACCTTTTGATATAGGTACTGGTGTTTTTCATAAAAAAAGTGGTTCAAAATCTGCAACTTCTGTTTTTAGTGATGCTTTATATAATCTTGCATTAGAGGATGAAAAAATTGTAGGTGTAACTGCTGCAATGCCAAGTGGAACTGGTATGGATAAAGTGATAAATGCTTTCCCTGATAGATTTTGGGATGTAGCAATTGCAGAACAACATGCAGTAACTTCAATGGCTGCTATGGCAAAAGATGGATTTAAGCCATTTGTTACTATTTATTCAACCTTTTTACAAAGGGGATTTGACCAAATTATACATGATGTTTGTTTGATGAACTTACCTGTTGTATTTACTATTGATAGGGCTGGAATAGTTGGAGCTGATGGGGAAACACATCAAGGTCAATTTGATATAAGCTTTTTAAGATTTTTACCAAATATGACTCTATTTGCACCAAGAGATACAAAAACTTTAGAGTATGCTATAGAGTTTGGAGCAAAATTTCCGACACCGTGTGCTATAAGATACCCAAGAGGTGCATTTAAAGAATTAGAATTTACATCTACACTTTTTGAGTTAGGAAAAGGTGAAGTTCTAAAAACAGGAAAAAGCAATATCGCTTTAATTGGGTATGGAGCAGGTGTAAGTAGAGCAGTAGAAACATCAAAATATCTTGATATTGATGTAACTATAGTTGACTTAAGATTTGTAAAACCACTTGATAATGAGTTGTTAAGACAGTTATCAGAAAGTTGTACAAAATGGTATGTATTTAGTGATAGCCAAAAACAAGCAGGGGTAGGTTCTGCACTTTTAGAGTTTATAAGTGATGAAGATTTAGATGTAAAATTAAAATCTTTTGAGTATGATGACATCTATATCCAACATGGTGATACAAAAATCCTAGAAAAAGATTTAGGACTACTTCCCGAGCAGTTAGCTAAAAAGATTATTTAAATTATT
>JAYEPG010000207.1:0-6027 GCA_034723795.1 Campylobacterota bacterium | reverse complement strand
AAGGTAATTGAATTTGCAAGTGGTTCTATTTATAATATATTGTACTATAAAAGATAAGTTTTAATGCTGAAGTTTATTATAATAATATCAAAGCAATAAAACTGTATAATCTTTCTAATATTAGTAAAATAATAATATAAGAGTTAAAAAATATAGCTTTTATATAATTATTTTCTAAATGGCTTAAATAAGGGGTTTAAAACATTGGAATACTTAGTTGTTAGTTTTACACATAAAAATACAGATATAGCTACACGAGAAAAGCTTGCATTTAACAATGAGGTTGAAAAAGAGGCTTTTTTAAAAAAAATATTAGTAGAAGATGATATAAATGAAGCTATTTTATTATCAACTTGTAATAGAATAGAATTGATATTAAGTACATGTTGTAGTAAATCTGCAGGAAAAATTGCACTTAAACAGTTCTCTTTACGTTCAGCATTAGATATGGATGAACTTTTAGAGCGTGCAGATTTGTATGAAAATGAGGGTGCAATACATCATATATTTACTGTAGCTTCATCTTTGGATAGTTTAGTTGTAGGCGAAACGCAAATTGCTGGTCAGTTAAAAGATGCTTTTAAATTTTCTATAGATAAAAAGTTTTCATTTCAAAAACTTTCACGTGTAATTCACTATGCTTTTAAATGTGCAGCTAGAGTTAGAAACGCTACACAATTAGGTTCTGGTTCGGTTTCAGTGGCTTCTACTGCTGTTGCTCAAGCAAAACAACTTTATATTGATAGTAAAGATGTAAAAGCTTTAGTAATTGGAGCAGGAGAGATGAGTGAATTAGCTTGTAGACATCTTTTAAAATATGGTTTTGATGTTATTATATGTAGCAGAAATATAAAAAAAGCAAGAGTAATGGCACACTCTATTATCAGTGATGGAAATGGAAATGAGTATGAAGCTTCTCAAATAGATGTAAGACCTTATGACGAGTTAGAAAATTTGCTTAATTCAATGAGGCTTATGGTAACTGCTACTTCTGCCCCATACCCAATTATTAAAAAAGAGATGGTAAGAGAGTTTAATCAGGAAAGAAATTGGTTTGATATAGCACTTCCTAGAGATATAGAAGAGATGAAAATTGATAATATCAATATATATAGTGTAGATGATTTACAATGTATTGTTGATGAAAATATGGAACTACGTGCTTCAAAAGCAAAAGAGGCTTACTCAATAGTGGGTTCTATGACACAAGAATTTTTTACATGGTTGCAAACTTTAAGTGTTGAACCAATTATTAAACACCTTCATTTAAAATCTGAAGAGATAATAGATAAAAAAATTAAAAATGCAATAAAAAAACATTTTATTAGTTCTGGTGATGAAGAAAATATTAGAAAACTATGTCAAACAGTAATGACAGAGTTTTTACACGAACCAACAATAAAATTAAAAGATGTATCAAATACAACACATGGCGATGTAGTTTTAGGGACTACTTTAAACCTTTTTGGAATTAAAGATACAGAAGAGGTGAAAAAATGATAAATGATAATAATAGATTAAAAGAGTTTTCATATTTCTTGAGAGTTAATAGAAATGATATTATAGATAGATGGCTTTTAAATGAACAAGTTGGACAAATATTTATTAAACACTCAATAGTAGTAAATAGTGATGATAAAACAATGTTTTATGACTTTTTTGATTGTTTTATAAGTGTAATGCAATGGGAATTAACAATTTCAGAATGTCCAATCAAAATGAAGTTTTTAAAATACTTAAGTATGCACAATGTAATTCCATCTGAATTATTTAATCTATTTATTGGATTAAAAAATACTATATCCGATATATTTTATGAGGAACAAGTATTATCATTTGGATTGTATAAAGACTTAGAAAAAGTTTCATTAGAGATAGCAAATGAATTATCTTTAAACTATGAACAAATTTTAAAAGATGAAACAAACTTTGTTAATGATCATTCAAATTTATTAAATGAATATAAAAAAGCAGTAGATATAAGTAGTATTTTATCAAAAACAAATCCAAAAGGTTTAATTACATATGTAAATGATAAGTTTTGTGAAGTTAGTGGATATAGCAGATCTGAACTAATTGGTAAACCACACTCATTAATCAGGCATCCAAATATGCCTAGCACAGTTTTTAAAGAGTTATGGGACACAATAAAATCAAAAAAAGCATGGAATGGAATTATTACCAATATGAAAAAAGATGGGAGAAAATATGTTGTTGATTCAACTATAGTTCCTATTTTAGATATTGATGGTGATATAGTTGAATATATTGCCCTTAGACATGATGTAACAGAGTTTGAACAAACTAAAGAGCAATTAAGTACATTAAATAAGGCTATGAAAAATAAAGTTGATGAACTATATTCAATGACTGTTTCACTTAAAGAGGAAGCTTCTTATGATTCTTTAACTGGAATATTTAATAGGTTAAGATTTAATAAGTTTTTTAATGAAGAGACTGAAAAAGTAAAGTTAAAAAATAGCCAGCTTAGTATGATTATTTTAGATATTGATCATTTTAAATCAATTAATGATAATTATGGTCATCACGTTGGTGATGAGGTATTAAAAATGATAGCATCATTAGTAACAAAAAATTTAAAAAGAGTTGATGTATTTGCTAGATGGGGTGGAGAGGAGTTTGTTATTCTTCTACCTGGTACTGATTTGCAAGGTGCAACTGTATTAGCAGAAAACTTAAGAAAGATAATTGAGGAAAACTCATTTTCAATTGCTGGAAAACAAACTTCTAGTTTCGGAGTAGGTGTATATAAGCCTACTGAATTAAAAAATGAGTTTTTTGAAAGAGTTGATAAACTATTATATAATGCCAAAAGAACAGGCAGAAATAAAGTAGTTTGTGAATAAAATACAATTATTCTAAAAATATATTATACAATTTAATTTAAGGACAACAAGCATAATGAAATTTAGTAGATTATTTATACCAACAACAAAAGAGAATCCAAGTGATGCAGTTTTACCATCACACCAATATCTTGTGCGAGCAGGATTTATAAATCAACAAGGTAGTGGTCTTTATAATTATTTACCATTAGGAAAAATTGTACTTGATAAGATAAGAACAATAGTAAAAGATGAGTTGGATAAAGCTGGTTGTAATGAGGTGCAATTAAGTTTTGTAACACCAATGGAACTTTGGGATAAAAGTGGTAGAGCTGATGATATGGGCAAAGAGATGTTGAGAATTCAAGATAGACATCAAAATGATTTTGTATTGTCTCCTACAAATGAAGAAGCAATTGTAGAGTTAGTAAAAAATAGAGTAAAAAGCTATAAAGATTTACCTGTAAATCTTTATCAAATCAACACAAAGTTTAGAGATGAAGCACGACCTAGATATGGATTATTAAGAGGTCGAGAATTTTTAATGAAAGATGGTTACTCTTTTCACAGTTCAAAAGAGGATATGATAAGAGAGTTTGACCTGATGGAAACAACTTATAAAAAGATTTTTACAAGATTAGGACTTGATTTTAGAGTTGTAGAAGCTGATTCAGGTGCTATTGGTGGTGAGGGAAGTAAAGAGTTTCATGTATTAGCAAACAGTGGAGAAGATACTATTTTAGTATGTAAAGATTGTGAATATGGTGCTAATATTGAAAAAATATATACAACTGAAAAAGAGGTTGATGAGCTTAATGAATTAAGTTATGAACAACTACAAGAGAAAGATGTATCTCAAAAATGTTCTTGTGGTGGTAAACTTTCATTTAAAAAAGGGATTGAAGTTGGACATATATTTCAACTAGGAACAAAATATTCATCTGCACTAGAAGCAAATTTTAGTGATGAAAATGGAAAACCAAAAGCTTTTGAAATGGCAACATTTGGTATAGGTGTAAGTAGATTAGTAGCATCTGTTATTGAACAAAATCATGATGATTCGGGTTGTATTTGGACAGCTTCTACATCTCCATATTTAATTGATGTAATAGTATCAAATGCTAAAAAAGAGGATGAATTAAATATTGGATTAAAAATATATGAAGATTTAAACGATGCTGGAATTAGTTCAATAATTGATGATAGAAATGGGAAAAAAGACACTTATGGTTTCAAAATGGGTGATTTTAAACTTATTGGTTTTCCATATGCAATAGTAATTGGTAAAAAATTAAAAGAGGGTATGGTTGAATTAGTTTGTAGAAAAACTGGTGAAAAAACTGATATACCTTTAGAGAATGTAACAGAAACTATTAAAGGGCTTATTTAAGCCTCTTTAGTTTGATCATTTTTATAGCTAATAACTATTATCATCACAACTGCAATATCTATTAATACATCAGCAAGATTAAATATTGCAAAGTCAAATCCACAATGCCAATAAACATAATCTACAACTCCACCGTGAATAAATCTATCGTAAATATTACTAATACCACCAGATAAAAGTAAAGTAGTAGGGATATAGTAAAGTTCAAAAATATCTTTATTTAGAATTAGATATATGATACCACCAACCATAATAGCTATTTGAATAAATTTTAAATGCTCTTGTAAAAAAGCAAACATAGAAAATGCAACACCATAGTTGTAAGCTAAAACTAAAGAGATACATTCTCCTTTAGCTTCAAAACCATTAACAAATAAAAACTTTATATATTGGTCAATTGAAAATAATAAAATAAAACCAACAATTGAAAAAAGAATTTTTTTTAACATAGCTTGCTTTTAATAAAAGTTTGAAGTTCATCCATACAGCTTTCAACGATTGAACTATCTTTCCCTTCAAGTAGAAGTCTTATTTTCTTTTCAGTCCCTGAATATCTTATAAGATCCCTTAGCCCTTTTTCTCTAAAACCTTTAAGTAACTCTTCAAGTCCACTTATTTGTTCTAGTGGTGTTTTCTCTTCAACAATTATATTTTTTAATATTTGAGGTGAAAGTTCAAATGGGTTTAAAACTTCACTAGCTTTTTTACCACTTGTTATAATCAATGCTAAAACTTGTAAAGCAGAAGCTAATCCATCACCAGTTTTTGCATAATCAGAGAATATAACATGACCACTTTGTTCACCACCAAAGTTACAGTTCTCATTTTTCATAATCTCTAAAACATATTTATCACCAACATCACTTCTAAGTAGTTTTATATCATTTTCTTTTAGGTATATCTCTAGTGCAATGTTACTCATAACTGTTGCTACACAGCCACCTTTTAGTTTCCCTTGATATTTTAAAAACACACTTAAAGCGCCTAATAGTTTATCTCCATCTACTACATCACCTTTTTCATCAACAACTACAAGTCTATCAGCATCGCCATCAAGTGCGATACCTATATCTGCTCTATATTGAGTTACAAGTTTTCCTAACTCTTTAGGGTGTAATGCTCCACAACCATCGTTTATGTTATAACCATTTGGTTTATCATTTATAACAATTAGATCAGCATCTAACTCTTCTAAAATGGTAGGTGCAACTTTATATGCTGCCCCATTTGCACAATCTAGTACAATTCTCATACCACTTAAAGATAAATCATCAGGAAATGAACTTTTAATAGAAACAATATATCTCCCAATTACATCATCAATTCTCTTTGCACTACCAATATTTTTATGAGTACATTGTGAATCCATAAGTAACTGTTCATTATGAAAAATATCTTCAATCTCTTTTTCAACTTCAACAGATAATTTATCACCTTTACAGTTGAAAAATTTAACACCATTATCTTCAAAAGAGTTATGACTAGCACTTAGCATTATACCAGCATCACATCTCATAGACTCAGTTAAATAAGCAATTGCAGGTGTAGGCATAGGACCAATTTGTATCACATCATATCCAACAGAAGTAAATCCACTTACAAGTGCATTTTCAATCATATATCCACTTTTTCTAGTATCTTTACCTAATAATATTTTTTTTGTTCTTGAATGTTTTTTAAAATATATTCCAGCAGCTTGAGCTAGTTTTAGTGCAGTTATCGCATCTAAAAATTTTCCAGCTTGTCCACGTACACCATCTGTTCCAAATAATTTATTCATATTTTTTCCTC
>JAYEPG010000206.1:0-6109 GCA_034723795.1 Campylobacterota bacterium | reverse complement strand
TATCAAATTTTATTATAATATTTACTTTTATCTGCATACACAAGTATAACTTGGGGAGAAGGAAAAATCCATAAATCAATTTGGATTTTAAGTGTTAATATGTTATTGTTAAATCTTATTATAGGAGGAGAAAAGTATGATCAGAAAAAAGAATAAGTTGATAATTTCAATATTAATGTTGCCTTGTGTAGCATTGTCTTTTGATTTGGGGTTAGATATATTTAAAGATAAATATGTTGTATCTATTAAGAAAGTACCAATTCATAAAGAACCTTCAATAACTTCTGATGTAATTGAAGTTTTAAATATAGGTGATAAGTTAATAAAAGTAAAAGAGTCAGAATTGTCAAATAAGAATAAGGTTGAATGGGTTAAAGTTAAATCTAAAAAACAAGAGGAACTTGCAGGATATGTACATTATAAGACAATTGTTACTGATTCTCTTTATCAAGATATGTTAAATACAACTTCTACATTTCTTGATCAGACAAATAAATCTGTTGATTCTATTCCTGTAAATCAGAATAAGAATCAAATGCAATTATCTAAAAAGAACAAAAAAGGCTTTAGTGATGAGGAAAGAATAGATAGGAACGTTAAAAAAGGTTTTGTAAATACTGAAGATAACTGTCAAAACTGTAATAAGAAAAATAATGATCATCTTAAAAAGCAAGTACAAATGCAAATTGTTACAAGAAATGAAATTAAAAACTTTGCTGAAAAAGGAGAACTAAGATGAAATATTTGATAGTTTTTTTAAGTTTAATTTTTATGTTTGGATGTTCATCACAGCCAAATTCTATTTCCAATACAATGGATTATGCTAAAACAGTAATTTCAGGAACAAAAGCAACAACTGATCAGTTAAAAGAGCGTTTGCCTGAAGAAGATTTTAAGTTAGGTTTATCAATTATAAACAAAGTTGTTACGCATGAAACTTACAAAAATGATGATCCAAGAGTAAAGTATTTAAATAATATTGTTCATGTTTTAAAGAAATACTCATCAAAACCATATATTTATAATGACTATAAAGTGGTTTTATTAAAAGCAAAATCTTTTAATGCATATGCATTACCAGGTGGAATTATAGTTGTGCATGATGGTATTTTTAAAAAAACCTACAATGAAGATCAAATAGCAGCAATATTAGCCCATGAAATTGGACATATTGAAAATGAACACTTTATTGAAGATAAAAATGTAGAAGATTATTATAAGATTTCAAAACTTGCACTTAAACAAACAATGAAAGATAAAAATTTAAATAATTCAAATCTTGAAGATAAATTAGAATCTATTTTGTCTAAAATGACTAATAAAATTTTAAAAGGATATTCTGTAGAACAAGAATCAGAAGCTGATCAAACAGCCTTAAAATTATTAGCGAAATCTGGTTATGAAACTAAACCTTTAACTGACGTATTAAAAAACTTGGAAAAAATATCACATTCATATGCTGGTGGTAATTATCCTAAAAATAGAGTAGAGTTAATAAAAAATTCTGATTTATACAGCAGTAAAGTTGAAAATATATCTTTTATGAAAAGTCGTGAGAAAAGATTTGATAATATAAAGTATAAGAGGTACTAACAAAAGTGTTTAATTATTGGAAAGTATTATTAGGTGATATATCTTCAACTTTAAAGTTAATTCTTTTAGATTTTTCAAATGCAAGTAAAATTGCTGTTGAGGATTTAACTGAATCAGAATTAACAAAGCTTCAGAAAAAAGCAATTATTAGTATAAAAATATTATTAAGTATTTTAGTAAGTCTTTTTGTAGTATTTGGAAGTTATGAGGCATGGAGAGCTTATGCTGATTATAGCGATAAAAGAGAAGCAATTGAAAATATTAATAAGGTTTCTACAGAAATCTACTTTAAAGATCAAGCAGCAGAAGTTGCACTTGAAATGTTAAAAAATGCTCAAGAAATGGATCAAAATGATGTAAATGTAAAATATACAAGAGCATTTATTGAAACAATGACAATTGCAGATAAACTTTTAGATCTTGATAGATTATATACTGCTAAGGAGCTTAAAGAAGCCCAATATGCATTAGCTAATGCAGAGTTTTTATTGCAAAGTAATAATAATGTATATAGAGCAGATGGATATTTTGCAAAGTCACAAATTTATTTATCCTTAGATGAATTAGATAAGTCCTTATCGTCAATAGAATTAGCATTAAAAGAAGCTAAAACTAATTTTCCAAACAAGGTAATCTATTTTACTATTAGAAAGGCAACTATACTAATTGAAAAAGGTCAAGACAAGATTGCTTTAAAAATTTTAGATGATTCAATAGAGGAGCTTACAACTAAAAGGTCGCTTTCCAATGAAGAAAAGTTTTTTTTGAAGTATGCATATAATTGGAAAGGCTATGTAAATATGAAATTAAATGGGGCTAATGATCCTCTTGCAAACTCATTCTTTTTAAAAGCTTTAGAAATTGATAATAAGTTTTCTGATGCTTTATATAATTATACTGAATATTTATTAACTAAATTAAATACTGAATATAAAAGAGAAGATATATTTAAAATTGAATCTAATATTCAAAAGTTATTAAAAATTGACCCAGATAACAAATCTGCATATTATTTATGGTCAATGTTATATGGGAAAGTTGATCAGTATGATACATCTTTGAGGTATGTTAATAAAGCATTAGAGATTGATGAAGGATATTTTACAGCAGTTTTATTAAAAGGAAGAATTCTGTATGAATTAAAAAAATATAATAAAGCTTCGGAAGTAATAAATTTAGCCTTATCATTAAAACCAAATTCAATTAAAGCAAGATATAGAAATGGTGTATTAAATTATTTAATGAAAAACTATAAAGAAGCTAATAATGATTTTAATCGTGTTATTTATTTTTCTTCAAATGCTTATTATAAGTATAAATCAAATCTCTACAAATTTAAAACCTCTATTAAAGAAGCTAAGGAATCTAAAAGTCATATTAAAACTCTTGAAAAGGAGTTTTCAGATTATATAGATGGTGAATATTATATTGAAAAATATACATATTGCGTAAATCAGAAAAATATCAATTGTCAAAAAGATATAAAACAAAAAATAAAAGATGAATTAGAAAATGGTCATTATAGTAGTAAGTATGTGATATCTAAAATGAAAGAGATAATTTCAAAATAACAACCCTTAAACTATCTGAGTTTTGTTTATAAAAAGCTCAGATTTTTTATTCAAATCTTTTATAATAAATTAAAAGTCAACACCTTTTTATATTATCGCATACAAAATTAATTTATTAAATATAAACTATTACAATTAAACTAAAATGAGTTATAATAAACCTATTAAATTTGAAGGAGTTTTACTATGCAAAAAGCTGAAATTATAGATATATTAAAATCAAAAAAAAGTATGTACCATTTAAAAAATTTTATCTTATTTGGTTCTTTTGCACGTGAAACTAATACTATTGATAGTGATATAGTAATAGAAGTTGTAAAGAATTAAATATAAACATGAGTTATTTAAAATCTGAATTATCAAAGTTTTATAAAAAACAACATGCACAAGCAAATCTTGACTTTTTAGGAGTTTTATTATTAGCAGCTCCATCAAGTTCAGTATATGGAGACTATGAGAAAGATATTGCAAAACTTAAAGGTGAAGTTATAGCTATTAAAACAATTCAGATAAAAAATAAATGTATTATTAAAAATTAAACTACAAAATATTGGATATAAAAATAAGTGTAAAGTTGCAAAACTTTATGCTTTAAAGTTTTAATTATATAAAATATATGTATAGAATTTAAAAGATTTAGAGAAATCCAAAAGACAATTATCATCCTGAAACACTACAAATTCAAGCAAAAATAAAACATATTAATAAACCTAAACGAAATGTAATGACTAGAGCAATTGAAAATATATTAGAAAAAAACTAAAAGAAGATTGGTCTCCTGAGCAACTAATTAGACAGTATATACCCAAAATAAGCTAAATCATAGACCTAGAAAGTCACTTGGTTTTAGAACACCGTTTGAAGTCTTTATGCAAGCAGTTTCAAAGAAATTAGCAACATAACTTAGGTGAAAAATTGCGGTTATTTTTTGAATTGGCGTTTCATATACAAATTTATTTAATGAAATAACAAAACGAATAGAAATATTAAAACTTAAAGACTAACAATGCTAGTATTCTAAAAAGTGTTAATGGGATAGATATAAAAAACTCTAAATATTTAGTTATTGTACTGGATAATAACAAATATTGCTTTATATAGTTAAAAAGGTAGATTTGGGGTCTACCTCTTAATTTGTTTTTTGGACTATAATCTTTTTAAGATATAAAAAAGTGCAGAGCAACTTTAATTAAACACTTAACAAGTACTATAATCAAATTTTCAAAAAATGTCATAATGACCCTTTGTAGGTGATACTACCCTGACCCAAGACCAATCTCTGCAACCACAAAAAAAGCCTAAGTCAAAATGACTTAGGCTTTTTTCTAGTATCACTAAGAAAGCTTTTTTAAATTCTCTCAAAAAACAACTAAATTTTACATCATCCCCAAAATGATGACAGCACACACATCGTTCTGTATAAAATATATTTAAACATATACTTTGTACAAAAAATATCTGATAATTAATAATTATAACAATCTAAACTTAAATAAAGTACATAAAAAGAAATTTTTTATCATTAATTATTGAGCTATATAAAAGTTTATTCTCACTAGTTCATTTTCATTATACATATATTGTCTTTTTAAGTATAAATGTATTGCCATAATCTAACAAACATTGCTTGTCAACTATATCAATATTTTTACCTAATGATTGCTTTAATATATCTCTTAACTCATCAAGCTTTGAAAATGCACTAAATCCCCTATTGTTTTTTAAAAATTCAGGAGTAGTTTCTATTAATATATCTATATCGCTATCTTCTTTAGCTTCATTTCTTGAATAAGAACCAAATAAACCAAGCAAGTTTACATGTTCCTTTTTAAATATAGGTTGAAGTTCTTTTAGTTTTGACAATATACTACTTTGATCTAAAATTAACATATTAAAAAACCTCCCTACTATTACTTTAAAAAAGTATATCATAGTATTTAATAGTATAAGATAAAATATTTTCTTATAGTATAAATCTTGATTGTTTTATAGTTCCAAAGTTTTTAGTACAAAAAATATCTGATAATTAAAAATTATCTCAATAAGGTAAATAGTAGCCATTATGTTTTTTTAGATAAAATAGTATATAATGTCTTTTAATAAATAGTTATAATATAGTATATTTATATACCTTATTAAGGAGGTTTAATTATGAGTGAAAAAATAAATATTTTTTTAATGGGTTTTACAAATGCTTTTAAACCATTAAATTATACAGAAACTAAAAAAATTGGACAAATTTCAAAAAGAATAAATAAAAGAATAAATAATAATAGGGAAATTACGCTTGGCAAAATTAACGAAATCTCAACGAAAAAAAGCATCACAGCAGAATACTGCTAGCGTAACTCTTCAACAACAAAATAACACCTATCATTTAGGTGCATCTGAAATGGATTCATTACAAAGAATGCAGGATTCATACCCTCATATTGTTGATAAAATTTTGTCATTTAGACAACAAGAACTTGATGTATAGAAAGAAATAGTTAGTATTGAAAGAGAAGAGCAAGAAATAAGAAAATCAGAACTTCCATTTATAAGAAGATATGCATTTTTAGGTCAATTTATGGCTTATTCAATTGGAGTAGGCTCATTGATTGGTGGTGCATATTTTGCATCTATTGGAAATACTACTGTATCTGGTTTATTTCTTACTTCAACTGTTGGTATCGCTTTTGCACAGTTTTTTGGAAATAAGAAAAAAGAGAATAAATAAACTAATAATCTTTCAGCAACGACTATTAATATAATAAATTAGAGTGAACGACAAGATTATTATTCGAAAATATCAAGCTTTTATTTTATCAAGAAAGATACAATATCTTCAAGTGATTCCACTATTACTATTAATTACATGGTAAATTATCTACCAAACCTTTTCCTTATTCCCAATTTTTAAACTTCTAAATAAGTTAACAAGTCACTATTTATTAAATATAAAC
>JAYEPG010000205.1:0-6110 GCA_034723795.1 Campylobacterota bacterium | reverse complement strand
TTTGGTGTCTCAAAATATTCAATATGAGATACTCTTATACCAATTTTTGACATCTTTTCATCAACTATTTTAAGTAACCAGTATGATAAATTTTCACTTGTAGGTACAAAGTCAACTATGATATAACCCTCATACATCTCTTTTATGTGAGAGGGTTCATTTTGAACTACTGTTAAGTCAGGTATTTTATAGTTCTCTTTCATTTTATGAAAGTTTTGTTTATTTGCATAGTGTGGTAAAAGTGTAGAAAATAGGGGGTCATTTATATCTATTATAAATTTATGATCAACTACATCATCTAAAAACTTTTTAAACCAGTTTAGATGTTTAAAGTCTGTAACCATTCCATTTACTAGAACTTCACTCTCAAGATGAACTAATATCTTACCTTGGTGACCATGAAGGTGGCGACACATCATACACTCATCTAGTGCATACTCTTTGTTTAACTCTTGTGACCATACTCTGTGACCATAACAAAAGTCAAATTGTTTAGATATTTGCCATTTCATTTTTTACCTTTAGTCTCATATTTATTTTATGGCATTATAACTAATCAAAATAAAGTCAAAGGTTAACTTTTATTTTATTATAATTATTTAATACAAACTCTATTTCTACCTTGCTCTTTTGCTAAGCATAGTGCTTTAATTTATCAATCAAAGTTATTCTGAATAATTTTCATATTCTATTTTATCAGTTTGACCAGCTAGATTAAAACCTTTTAATCTAAGTCTACAACTATCACATACACCACAAGCTTTTTTCTCATTTGCATAACAGCTCCAAGTGTATTGAAGTGGTACATTTAGTTCAAGTGATTTTCTTACTATTTGCTCTTTTGTCATATGTACAAGAGGAGTCTTTATCTCTAGTTTAGTTTCCTCTTTTGTACCTTGATTCATAGCATTTTCCATTTTATTTATAAATGTATCAGTACAATCAGGATAACCACTACTATCCTCTTGAACAACACCTATAAATAAAGCAGAAGCCCCATGTTTTTCAGCAATAGCCGTTGCAATACTTAGGAAAATTCCATTTCTAAAAGGTACATAAGTACTTGGTACTCCCTCTTCAATACCATCAGTTGGTATATCAATAGATGTATCAGTTAAAGCAGAGGCCCCTATTTGTGTAAAAAATGGTATATTTATCTCATACTTGTCTTTTATATTTAGTTCTATACAAATATTTCTAAAAGCTTCTAGCTCTTTATGTTCAGTTCTTTGTCCGTAGTTAAAATGAACAGTGATTATCTCATATCCATCATTTTTTGCAATATATGATGCAAGTGTAGAATCCATCCCACCACTTAATACACATACTGCTTTTTTTCTATTTTTTATCTCTTTTGTCATTAATTAAAAAAGTCCTTCTCTATATCAGTAAAAAAGTTCCAATTTATTGGAAGTATTTTTACTGTTGCATTTTTTTCTATTTTTTCATTTTGTTTATTTAAAATCATTATTGCATTACAGTTATGTAAAACCCCAACCATCCCTGGACTTCTTTTTTCACTTGGTATAAAAAATTCTCCATCGAAAAATCCAGGTATCAATGTAGTACGACCTTTTTTATTATAAAACTCATCTTTAATTTTGGTTACAAGAGTGTTATGAAAAATATTTTTATTTCCTGTAAGTTTTTGTAAAATAATCTTACCAAATATTTCAAATATAAGTGCAGCAGCTAAAGGGTTTCCAGGGAGATTTAAAACATAAGTATTTCCGATTTTTCCAAAAACTGTTGGTTTACCTGGTTTTATAGTGATTCCATCAAACAGCACTTCCATATCAAAATGTTTAAATGCCTCTTTAGTAAAATCAGCTTCACCAACGCTTACACCACCACTTGTAATAATAAGATCAGCATATAAAGAGTTTGAGATAACCTCTTTAAGTGAGTCAATATTGTCTTTTGCCATACCAACAAATGTAACATCTGCTCCTAGCTCTTTTGCTCGTGCTAAAAGTGTAGGTGTATTTGAATTATATATTTGATACTCTTCTATTGATTCATAATGAAGTTTTAACTCCTCCCCACTTGTAAATACAGATATTTTAGGTTGTCTATATACTTTAATATGAGTGATACCTTGCGATGAAAGCATAGTTATCGTGGCAAAGTTTATCTCATCGCCATCACTTAAAATCTTATCATTTTGAAGTATATCCTCACCTTGAAATCTTATATGTTGATTATCTTTAATATTATCAGGTAAAACTATGTATTCATCATCAATTATCTCTACAAGTTCATGTGGTATAACTGCTTGACTACAACTTGGCACTCTAGCACCCGTCATAATTTTTACACATTCACCATCATTAAATTGAGTTTGTTTTGGTGAACCTGCAAAAATAGAGTCTATCACTTTTACTTTTTTTGTAGAATCTGATAATTTTACTGCATATCCATCCATAGCAGAGTTGTTAAAAGGGGGAAGTGAGTATTTAGCATAAATCTCTTGTGCGCTTATTCTTGACTGTGAATTTTCTATAGGTACAATCTCATAAGATACCTTTGTTATATTAGATGTTATTCTTCTTAGTGCTTCTTTTATACAAATTCCCATAGCTTACCTTTTATTTGTTAATTATTGTGATATAATAGCGAAAATTTTTAAAGAGGAATATTATAATATGGAATTTATCACTACGTCAATTAATTGGCATGTTTATTTTATCTTAGCATTAATGTTTGTAATGGTTTTTAACCTATTGTCAGTATTAAGAGTTGATGATTATTTTGAATTGATAAAAAGGTTAAAAGTCTTAACTCCTGTTTACCACTCACTTAATGCTGTTGTTGCATATACAGGTGGTATAGTTGCGGCTTTTTCACATGATTTAAATATCACAGTATTATTGATGTTAGCAACATCTATTTTTGTAATGGTTTTAGAGATAAAAAGATACAAAAAAATGAGAGTTATTAAAACTGCAGAGTTTGAAAAACAAGCCCAGTTTAGAGTATTTGCTAGAAAAATATATATGATGGAGATTAGTGCCATTGTATTTACTTATGTGATTTCTAAAATATTTTAGTAGTTAAATAAAAATGCAATTTACTTATCATAAAGATTCTGGGGATTCGATTTTAACTATTGAAGCAGATTTACATAAATATTTATTTAAAGTAAGAAGACATAGTATAGATGAAAATCTATTTTTTAGAAATTTACATGATGATAATATTTATGAATATAAAGTACAAAATATCGATAGAAGAAAAACAACGCTAGAGTTACTAAACTCTAAAGAGTTAATAGTAAAACCATCTAAAGAGTTACATATAGGATGGTGTATGATAGATTTTAAATCTATTGAAAAAGTTATTGCAAGTTTAAATGAACTAGGATGTACAAAAATCACATTTATATCTTGTGAATATTCACAAAAACAATATAAAATAAACTATGAGAAGTTAGAAAAACTTTTAATAAACTCTAGTCAACAATCTGGAAGAAGTAATATAATTGAACTGAAAAGTTGTAATAGCTTAGATGATTTTATATCTGAAAATCCAGATACCTATATGTTTAACTTTTCTTCTAATAATATAGAATCAAATAAAGAAGAGATTAAAACGATTGTTGTAGGTTGTGAAGGTGGATTTTCTGATTATGAAGTTGAGAAATTTGATAAAAATAAAATTGTTGGAATAGATTCAAACTTAATACTTAGAAGTGAGACAGCAGTATTAACTATCTCATCTAAGATTTTAGTATAGCTTACTTTACAGTTTTAAGACCCTTATCTAGCCAACCATATTTTATACCACCTTCTAAATCATATACTTTTGTATATCTTAGTTGTAACATCTTCCCTACAACTTTTGTTCTATTAGCATGTGCACAAACTAAAATAAATGGTTGATCTTTAGTTTTAACAATTTTACTAAACTCTTTTAACCACTTAATACCATTGTAGCCACCTTTTTCATCAAAAAATGTAATCTTATGACTACCTTTGATAATCCCATAATGCTTCCACTCATCTTCTCTTCTAATATCTATAATAGCAACACCATTTTTAATAGCATCTTGTACTTGTTTTGTACTCATAGTAGAGAAATCTGCAAATAGAAGTGTTGTAAATATCAATGTAAAAAATAACTTTTTAATCATTATTCTATCCCTTTAAAATTTTTATAAATATACAGTTTAAAAACTTATAATATTATTAGTAAATTTAACTATAAAAAAAGGGGAAGCAATAAAATGCTTCCCCTTTTTTAGTAGATAGTTAAAAATTGATATATTACCAGCTTCTAACTAATCCGTGACATCTTGAACAAGCATTCATCATATCAGCATAACCTTCAGCAGCTTTTGTATAAGCTTTGTCTTCTAGGTTTAGTCCAATAATAGTTGCATCAGCTGCAATTCTTTTAGCACTATTTACTGCGATATTTGACATATGTTTTTTATCACTTGGTAAATACTTTTTGATTACAGCTTCTTCAGAAAATAGAGAATTACCCTTCTCTATTTTCGTTAAACCTTCTTTAATCATACTTGCATTATTGTTGATAAAACCATATTGTACTTTTTCAATACCATCTTGCATAATAGTCATAGACTTTTGCATTACATCACTTGCATTAGCAACAGATACACTAAGGATAGTTGCTGCTAAAATTTTCGTTAATTTATTCATCATTTCTCCTTATTTGTTAGTGAACTTGTCGCCAAATTTTAGATTTCCATAATAGTGCAAAAATTGCAAATATTACAAGATAACCTAAGAAAGGACCAGCAAGTGCTTCTCTTTTTTGTTTAGAACTATCTCCAACTTCTTCCATATATGTAATAACTTGGTTTTCAGCATCTTGCGTTAAACCAACTCTTGGCATAGCAGTTCCGTGAAGGTGTTTACCTGGTTCATTAATAAACTCATGCAAGTAACCTTTACTTCTACTTCTGATATGTTGTGATAAATCAGGAGGAGTTTTACCCATATACTTACTTACGTCACTATTTGCAGCCATAGAACCACCATAGAAGTCACCATATTTAATACTATGACATCTTTGACAAGCATCAACAAATACCTCTTTGTTTGTTAACTCTTTTGGAGCAATTGATTGTAAGTAAGCTACCATGTCAGCTATCTCTTGTGGTTGCATCCATCCGTAACCTGGCATTGGATGAGTTTTTCCATCAACAAATGCATGTGTTGTTTGAGTAGCTTTTGCTGGATCTTTAATAAATGCTGCTAAAAAATTAGCATCATAAATATGACCTGCACTACTTAAATCAGGTGGTACTACACCATATGCAGCTGCAGAACTTGCGTTATCCATTAAAGGTGGAAACCCCTCTTTGGTAATACTATGACAAGCAGTACAATTAGCAGTTACTAGTTCTTTACCAGTTGCTGCATCACCTTTAGCACCATTTAAACCATCAACATCTTTAAAAGAGTAATCAGGTGCTGGTTTATGTGGATGCAGTTGTGTGTGAGCAAATGGCTCAACACCCCAGTATAATACAGCTGTACAAGCAGCTACTACTGCGAATATTTTTAATTCTCTCATTATAACGCTCCTCTTGCTTTTGCATCAGCTTTTGTGATGAATGGTAAAGATGCCCATAATAGTAAGAATACAGCAGTTGCATAGAATCCTACCCAAGCATTTGCACCTGTTGGAGGTAATTTACCATAAATAGAAAGTACAAGTAAATCTACAATCATAATCCAGAACCAGATAAAGAATCTAGGTCTTTTATGTGCAGGTAAAACATCAGGGTCTCTATCTAAGAATGGGAAAACAACAAAAATAACTTGTGCTAAACCAAATATGATAAGACCAATATCTCCAGCTTTCATACCAAGCATATCAAAGAAAGGACCTCTTAGTGTCTCATAAGACCATAAGAAATACCACTCAGGGTAAATATGTGCAGGTGTAACCATCGCATTAGCAGGATCAAAGTTTACTGGATCCATTGCAAAGTTATAGTTAAAGAATACTAGATAGAAATAGAAGATAAAAAATAATCCTAGAACTGCAAAATCTTTAGATAAGAATACAGGCCAAAATGGGATAACTTTTGATTCTTTTTTATTTCCAGCTAAATATTTTTCAGCTTCAGCATCATA
>JAYEPG010000204.1:0-24262 GCA_034723795.1 Campylobacterota bacterium | reverse complement strand
CTCTTCTTTTTGCGTCATTATAAAATTTTCCTATATATTAAAAACTTGCCCATTCATCATCATTAGAATTACTAATAACTGGTTTGATAGGTTGTTTAACACTATTTTTAACTATATTTTGTTTAGACTCAGTTCTTTTAACCTCTTTTTTTATAACACTATTTGTATTAATTTGTTTTCGAGGAAAGTTCGCTTCGTGACCGCTATTCACTACTTTTGCTTTAACGCTATCTTTTCCATTAAACTCTTTCTCATTGGCATCATCAACTATTGTTTGTGCTATTGAAGTTGTTTGTGAAGCTATACTATTTGTCTCTGAAGCTATAGATGCATTTTCTTGAGTTTGTTTATCAAGTGATGCAATTGCGTCATTTATTTGTACAATTCCCTGTTGTTGTTCTTTAGATGCAACTTCAACATTTGATATAAGCTCTAAAGTTTTTGAAATAGAATCATTTAGGTGAGTATATCCATCAATCATTTGATCAGCAATTACTTTTCCATCATTTGCTTTATTTGTAGCGTTTTGAACTAGTGCTTTTATCTCATTAGCAGCCTCTGCACTTCTTGAAGCTAGATTTCTAACCTCTTGTGCAACTACGGCGAAACCTTTTCCAGCTTCACCAGCAGTAGCAGCTTCAACTGCAGCATTTAAAGATAAAATATTTGTTTGAAATGCAATTTGATCAATTACAGTAATAGCTTCACTTATTGAATTTACCTCAGAATTTATCTCATCCATTGCGTTTGTTGTTTGATTTGCTAGGTTTTGACCTTTTGAAACTGAAGTTTTTACTTCATTTCCATGAGATGCCATCTCAATAACATTTTTAGTGTTATTTGAAATATTACTTGTAACCTCTTCAAGTGCAGCAGCTGTTTCTTCTAACGATGCAGCAGCTTGATTTGAATTATTATTTAGAGCATTTACATTTTCTAATAGAGTATGAGAACTGTTATTTAGAGTTAGTCCATTTTGTTTATTTTCTATAAGCATAGTTGTAATTGCTTCTCTTAGTTTATTTATATCTTTAACTAAAAGTTCAAAAACACCACCTTTTTCAATATTATTAATAACCAATGTATTTCTATAATCTAAATGAGCATACTCCTCAAGTATTTTATTAACACTGGAAAAGTGCTCTTTTGTAGCACTTATCATATCATTTACATCATTTTTAAAACTCTCCAGAGTATCATTTGAAGTATGACCTTTTATTGTCTCACTGTACAACCCAGATTTAACTCTAGAAATAACATTTTGAGCTTCTTGTACAAGTTTTCTATCTTCCTCTTGAGTAGATTTAAGTCTAGCAATTTCAGCTTCTAATTGTGCAATTTTTTCATCTTTTTCTCTTGTGTTAAAAAACATTTTTCATTCCTCTTTATTATTTATTTTTTTCTAGCTCTTCAACCTCTTTTTCAAAAAGATCCTCTTGTCTTAAACTTATACCTTTCATATGTGTAACTGGAACACAAAAGGCTATACCATCTCCGCTTGTAGTGATATGTAGTTTTCTTATCATCTCTTTAATAATCCTATCAACAATTTGACTTGGCACTATAAATAAAAGAACAACATCATTTTCTTCTGGAGAGTGTCTATAGAAGTTATCTAACTCTGCTAGACCCATACCATTTGCATTCATGATTGTAACTCCAGATGCACCAGCATCTTTTGCAGCATGAAGTGCATCATCTTTTTTATCTTTTGGAACAATTAAAACTACAGCAGAAAAGTCTAAATTCATTGAGTGTCTTAAATCAGATGCATCAAGATTTACAGTTGATAAACTCATATCGTCTACACCTTCAAGTGTACCATGTATCTTAGATGTACCACTTTGTTCATCTTCATCAGCAATTTGACTATCACTTTTAGCAAACTTTTCAGCTAAAATACCATAAGCCATAACTGTAATCATTGGGAATAATGAAGCAAATGCAATTAAACCAAACCCATCAAGTAAAGGATCTCTACCTTCAATATTTGTAGCAAGACCAATACCTAGAGCTGCAACTAAAGGAACAGTAACAGTTGAAGTTGTAACTCCACCTGAATCATAAGCGATAGGGATAATATGTTTAGGTGCTATAAATGTAAGTGCAATAACAATAGCGTAACCCACAATAATATAGTAGTGAATTTGTCCACCATCAACAATTCTAAATGCACCTAAAGCGATACCAAAAGCAACACCAAAAGCCACAAATAGTCTTAATGTCATATCATTAATCTTACCATCACTAATCTCTTTTGCTTTTTTAGCAATAGCCATAAGAGCTGGTTCTGCCATAGTAGTAGAAAAACCAATAGTAAATGCAAATGCAAAGATAATCCATACATTGTTCATTTGAGTAAGTTGATAAGCCATAGATTCACCTAAAGCAAATAGACCCATTTCAAGACCAAGAATAAATGCATATAGACCTAAAATAACAAGAATAAAACCAATAAGAACAGTTTTTAAATTATCAATTTTTTTCTTTAATATACCATATTGGAAGAAGAAAATAATAGCTAAAATTGGTAATACATCTCTAACAACAGCTAAAATTCCAGTTGTAATAGATTCTATTGTAATTTTTGTTGTTTCAGATACAGAGGCTTCAACAACAACTTTTGCAACTTCAGTAGCCTCAACAAAGTTATATACATATATTCCGTATACTTGAACAAAAATCATAGGTGTAAGTGATGCAAAAGCGATTAAACCAAATCCATCAATCATAGGATTTCTACCTTTTATAGTTGAAGCAAGTCCAATACCAAGTGCAGCTACTAATGGAACTGTAACAGTAGATGTTGTAACCCCACCTAAATCGTATGCAAGACCAATGATCTCTTTGGGAGCAAAAAATGTTACTGATACAACAGCTATATAACCAGTGATGATGTAGTAATGTATTGGATGACCTTTGATAATTCTAAAAACACCAAGTAAAATAGCAAAACCAACAGAACCAGCAACAACATACCTAAGCATATTTGCATCAATTCTACCACTACTAATACTAGCAGCTTTATCTGCAATAACAGCAAGAGCTGGCTCTGCAATTGTAGTACCAAAACCAATCATAAATCCAAAAATAAGAATCCACATAGTAGAACCACTTTTTGCAAAGTCTCTTGCAAGACCTTCACCAACAGGGAATATTCCTATTTCCAAACCTTGTAAGAATATAGCAAGACCAACACCCACAATCAACATACCAACAGTAGTTGGTATCCAATTTCCAGGAATAGCTTGAATAATTGCTAGTTGAAAAAACAGTATAACTAGAACAATAGGAATAAGATCTCTAAACGACTCTTTTAATAGACGTAGAAAAAAATAAAACTGTGTCATTTTTTAACCTTTAGTATAAAATTTAGTGATTATATCTAAAGTTTATCTAAAGTTAATTAAAACAAAAAAAATTATTTTTTGTAACTATTAAGTAACTTTTTAAAGCTTTTAAGGTCGTTTGAATGTCCTAAAACTACAATAGTATCATCGTAGTCTAGTTTATGATTTATCCCACTTGAATAAAAGATGAACTTATCACAAATCTCTTTATCTTGAATACCTAATAAAATAAGATTGTGTTTTGTTATTAAATCAACATCTTTTAGATATACACCATCTAAAATAGAATCTTTTTGAATTGTTATCTCTGCTACTTCAATATTTGATTCACTAAACAAGATGTTATCTAAAAGGTCTAAAATAAGTGGTTTATGTAGTGTTCTAAAAATACGCAATGCACCAATTTCATAAGGGTTTATAACTTTTGATGCACCTGCTAAAATCATAGTTTTGTTATCTTCAGTTCCAAATGAAACAGATATTATTTTTAGTTTTTTATTTAGGTTTCTTACACTTAATGTAACAAAAAGATTGATATTTTTATCATCACTAAGACAAAAAAATGCTTTTATTGATTTATCCATTATCCCTAATAATAAAATATTTTCATCTTCCATTAAAGATATGTTTTTTACTTCATACCCATCAAGTTGAGCTTTTTTTGATAATTCTAAATCTTCTTCTACTATAATTATATGATATTGTTTTGATTTTAATACTTTTGCAATTTGAATTGATATATCACTGTAGCTAAAAATTATTATTTTATTTTGCATTTTTTAGTACCTTTGGTTTGGATGATAAAATATCAACTTTAAATTGTATTATAGATTCTCTATATCCTATAACAATTAAAATATCTTTCTCTTTTATTATATATTGATCTTTTTTTGGATTAAATTTGAAATTCTTTCTATTGTTTGCATCTACAATTCCAATAAGAGTAAGGCTAAATTTTTCAAAATCCATATCTTGAAGTCTATATCCAATATATTGAGAGTTAGAAAGTATCTCAATCTCATCCATAATAGCACCTTCGTTGTTTAACAATATATCATCAATTGCTTCAAAAGCAACAGGTTGACCAATATATTGAGCTGCTATTAAAGCTGTAATCTCATTTGACAAAATAACTTTAGATGCCCCTGCTATTAAAAGCTTTTTCTTTGAGTTTTCATTTGATGCACGTGCGATTATATTTATATTTGGATTTAATGCTCG
Organism: Campylobacterota bacterium; assembly: GCA_034723795.1. Classification (GTDB taxonomy): domain Bacteria; phylum Campylobacterota; class Campylobacteria; order Campylobacterales; family Arcobacteraceae; genus JAIOSF01. Next base: position 19,691 of record JAYEPG010000204.1, on the reverse strand, counting down.
TGCTGTAAGTATAATAGAAAGGTTGACTGCATCATTATTAGTAATAGCAACTATTGTAGAAGCACCATTATTTATACCAACACTAGAAAGTAAAGTAGGGCTTGTAGCATCACCTCTAAGAGCTAAAATCTTTTGTGTCTCTGCATGTTTAAATGTTTCATCATCTTCATCTATTATAATAAAATTTTGTTTTACTTTTACAAACTCTTGTGCTAAAACTTTTCCCATTCTACCAAAGCCACAGATTATTACATAATCTTTTAGATTACTAGCCTCACTCATAACCTTTTCCTCTTTAAGTACAACAATTTTTTGACTTAAAGATGTTGTGATAATTGATGTAAAAAATGCAATAACACCCATTCCCCCAATTACTAAAAAAAGTGTTGCAACTCTACCTTGTGTAGTAACTGGTGAAATATCACCAAAACCAACAGTTGAAATAGTGATAATCGACCAATAAACAGCATCAAAATAGCTATTTATATTAGGGTTTATACCAGCACCTTCATATAGAAATATAATAGTAGAACCAAATGCAACAGCCATCATAAACATAATAATAAGTGTTAAAAATTCAAACTTCTTTTCAATAAATACATCCCTAAACTGTTTAATAGAGTTTGTATATCTTAATATTTTGAAAAGTCTAAAAAGCATTAAAATTCTTAAAATTCTAAGTGGTCTATAGTATGGAAGAATTGCTAATAAATCTATTATAGACATAGGTGAAAATATAAAAGAGAATTTCTTTTTTGTAATAGTTATAAGTGATGGTTTTAAATAGTAAGGTTGATTTAAAAGCTGAGATCTTTCAAAATCTTCTATTATTTGTTTATGAGCATGGGAACTAACCCATAGTCTACATAGCCACTCAATAATAAATATAATAATGGCAAATAACTCATAAGTATCAAGCCAAGGTAAAACCTCATGATTTACCTCATAGATTAAAATAGCAACGGTACTCAGAATCAAAAATATCATAAAAAAATCAAAATACTTTCTTTTCTTAGTGGTACTATCTTCTAATAGTTCATAAACAAAATGCTTTGTATTATAGTAGTTTTTTGAAGCTGCTATAGAGTATGCAAAGTTAACTATTAGTTGATTCATTATTCTAACCTTTTGTATGTAAATGGTATTATACTGAATTAATACTAATATTTGTAAAAATTTAAATTTTATAATCCAGAAGCAGGGCATAAAGCATTATTTTTTGAACCAAATATTTGGGATGCTACATCAAAGTTTATAAATGAGTAGATTATTACTATTAGTAGTTTTATTTTTTTCTATTTCTAATGGAGATGAATTAAATAAATTCACTAATCTTGATTTGGCAATAAAAGAGGCTAAAGTAGAAAAAAAAGACATCTTGATAATTTTTCATGGTAAACAATGCCACTATTGTGATAAGATGAAAAAGAATACTTTAACAGATAATGAAGTAATAAAATTTTATAAATAATAAATATATTTTTGTATCGATTGATGAAGATGATAATCCAAACAAAAATAAGTTTATATTAAAATATATCCCCGCAACATATATTTTAGAGCCTAAAACACAGAATGTAAAATACTACACATACGGTTACAGAACTCCAAGTGATTTTATAGGGGAACTTACTCAGAATTTAAAATAAGTTAGAAGGGCTACACTTGATGTGTGGCACCCTTATTTAACATATCTTTCATAGATAAGTAACTATTTAATGCACCTACATAAGCACGTGCTGTGGCTACCATAGTATCTAAACTTAATCCATGACCAATCATAGCTGGGTTATCATCGTTAAATACAACTTTACAAGTTACTTTTGCTAAGGCATCTTTACCCTCACTTACAGATTTTACTTTATAATCTAACAACGTACCAGTATATCCTGTGATTCTATCAATAGTTTTAAAAATAGCATCCATAGCACCATCACCAATACCAGCGTCTGTTATCTCTTTTCCGTTGTGCTTGATAGTTAAAACTGCACTTGGTACTCCATTTGAGCAGTCAGAGATTTGAACAGAGATAATCTCATAAATTTTGTTATGATTTAACTTCTCATCAGTTACAATCATCCTTACATCGTCATCCATAATCTCTTTTTTCTTATCACATAATAATTTAAATCTTTCAAATGCAGAGTTTAATTCATCATCTTTAATATCACTAAAACCTAACTGTGATAACTTATCTTTAAATGCAGCACGACCAGAATGTTTACCTAAAACTATAGTGTTATTTGTCTCAATACCAATATCTTCAGGTCTCATTATCTCATATGTTTCTGCATTTTTTAACATACCATCTTGATGTATTCCACTTTCGTGAGCAAATGCATTTTTACCAACGATTGCTTTGTTTGGTTGTGGTTCTATACCTGTAATAGTTGCTACCATTTTAGAAGCTTGATATATCTCTTTAGTGTTGATTCTAGTATCAAAACCATTAAATAAATCTTTTCTAGTTTTTAATGCCATAACTATCTCTTCCATAGCAGCATTTCCAGCTCTCTCACCTAATCCGTTTATTGTACACTCAACTTGTCTCGCACCTGCTTCAACACCAGCTAAAGTATTTGCAACAGCTAAACCTAAATCGTTGTGATTATGTAAAGATACAATAGCATCACTATTTATAGAATCAATAAAATCAACCATCTGTTTAACCATACCACTTATCTCATTTGGTAATCTATACCCAACAGTATCTGGTAAGTTTATAGTTTTAGCACCCGCTTCAATAACAGCTTGAGTTATCTCTTTCATAAAAGGTATCTCACTTCTTCCTGCATCTTCTAAAGAGAACTCAACATCATCAACAAATGTTTTAGCATATGTTACAGCTTTTACTGCTCTTTTTATAACTTCATCAGGAGTCATTTTTAACTTATATTCCATATGGATAGGGCTAGTTGCTATAAAAGTATGAATTCTATTCATTTTTGCTTTTTGTATAGCTTCACCAGCTGCTTTTATATCACCATCAACTGCTCTTGCTAAAGAACAAATAGAGCTGTTTTGTATAGTTTGTGCTATTTGAGAAATTGCATCAAAGTCACCAGGCGAAGCCGCTGCAAATCCAGCTTCTATTACATCAACATTTAATTTTTCTAATTGTTGTGCTATTTGAATTTTTTCTTCTGTATTCATAGAAGCACCAGGAGATTGTTCTCCATCTCTTAACGTTGTATCGAATATTATTATATTTTTGTTTTTTTCTGTTGTTATCATTTTATTACCTTTTGTAATTTATGTTTATGTTTGTTTAAATTTGTAATTGGAATTTTATTCAAAAGTTGAATTATGTTATTTTATGAGCAGAAGTAGATTTGTACTTTTAAAGATTTTTGATTTTGTAATATATGTAGCTTTCATATCTACCTCCTAATTTTTATTTTAATACTTTATTATAGTAAAAAATTGTTAAAAACAATATTATGGGCTAGTTTAGACCCCTCTTTTATTGTTCCATACTCTTATATGTAGTCTATCACTATACATATAACCTTTTTGAAGAGCTAGGTTTATTACACTTAAGCTGTTTTTATCTATTATTTCAGCCGTGTCTCCTAGTGGCATTAAGTATACTTCACAATATGGAATTTGTTTCATTATATCATCTATCTCTTTTGAAGCTATTTCTATTGTATCTATATCAATTACAAACTTTAGATAACTATCATCACAAAAGTTTATAATATTTGTAAGTGCATTTACATTTATTCTTTTTGAAAGAGCTTCACCACTATTGCTTAGTTTTACACTCATTGAAAACAAAATCTTTTTTTGCCAATCTTGCGTAAATTCAATAGGAAGTGAAGCATTTGTTTCTATTGTTATTTTATAATCATTGTCTATATAATATTTCATAAACTTTTGAAACTCTATATCGTTCCAATATAAAAGTGGCTCACCACCTGTTAAAACTATATCAACTTTATAGTTTGGTAAAATTTTATTTAACTCTTCAATTAATGGTTTAGAACTTTCATACTTTTTCCAATCATCTCTAAATGCAATATCAGATGCATAATAACTATCACAACTGCATTTTTTGATACCGCTTGGTGTTTCGTATTCTACTTCAAAACCTGGGCATTGCATATTGCATTTTCCAAATCTTACAAATACAGATGGTGTACCTACTTTCTTACCTTCACCTTGAATGGTAGGTCCAAAAATTTCATTAACTTCAAGCATAAATTATACTAGTCCTTTTTATTATCATCAAAAGATGATATGTGCTATAATGGGCTAATTATACAATACCAATCTTAACAATTAGGGCAATATGTACTTCGATATAACACTTATAGCATATATAATAGATAGAATTTTTGGTGAATTTAAATATATACGCCATCCAGTAGTTTATATGGGTGATTTTATAAAAGCTTATGAAAAAAGATTCTACAAAGATAGTATTATAAATGGTATGTTTTTAACTATATCATTAGTTTTCATAGTTTTTTTAATCACATTTACCATCATATATTTTATAGACAATATTTTTATATTAGGTTTAATAGCTTCAACTGGAATAGCATCAAAAATGCTTTGTGAAAGTGTAAAAGATATAGTACAAAATCCAGAAAATATAAAGTATCTAGTAAGCCGTGATACAAAAGAGTTAAGTAGCAGTGATATAAATAAAGCTGCTATAGAAACTTATGGTGAAAACCTAAGTGATGGTGTAGTTGCTCCACTTTTTTATCTGATTTTATTTGGAATAGTTGGACTTTTTATGTATAAAGCTATAAACACTTTAGACTCGATGGTAGGATATAGAAATGAAAGATATGAAAACTTTGGAAAGTTTAGTGCTATTTTAGATGATGTAGTAAACTATATACCTAGTAGAATAACTGCTGTTTTAATAGGTGGATTGTTTTTTAGTTTAGATGCATTAAAAGATTGTTGGAAGTTTGGAAAGCTTCATGATAGTCCAAATGCTGGTTATCCTATAAGTGCTATGGGCTTAAGTATCGGTGTAAAACTTGGTGGTGATACTAAATATTTTGGTAGAGTTAAAAGTAAACCTTACTTTAGTAGAGGTGAAGGTAATATAAAATCAAACGACATCCTAAACTCTTTAAAGTTTAGAGATAGGTTTGATATATTTACTATTTTATTTTTAGTAGTTTCTTGTTGTATTTAAACCTGGTTTTTCAGGTGTACCTACATATTCTTTATCATTAGTATAGTTAAATTTAGCTATTGCGTACCCAATACCTACAACAATACAAAATAGTATCACTAATCTAACTGTATTTTTTTTCTCTTTTGATTCTTTTCCGTTATAATCTTCGATTTGATCCATTGATGGTTCGTTTTGCATTTTAAATCCTATTGTTAAGATAGTTAAGAACCTAGAAGTGTGTCGCTTCTAGTTCTTATAAACCTAAGTGTTATGCTTTTGGTCTTTTTAAGGAGAGTGTATGAACACTGTGAAAGTATAGTAAGACAAATTTAAATAACTCTTAAGTTATATTGTTAAGTTATATTTATTATAATATATTTTGATATTTAACTTAAGTAGGTTTTATAATACCATTTATTAAACAACCATAAAGAATAAAAATGTTGTTTTAGTCTATTTTGTTTTGCTTCATTATAGATATAGTGTACATAAGTTTCATTGAATAAATTTGTTTGTTTATTTACTATTAAAATATCTCTTAGAAGTTTATCGTTGTATTCATCAAAAAGCCATTCATTAAATGGGCTGTTGAAACCTTTTTTTGTTCTATTTATAATTTCATCTGGGATATATTTTGATGCCACTTTTTTTAAGAGATATTTATTTGTATCTCCAACTTTTAGTTTACTATCAATACTAAAAGTATAGTCTACAAGTCTAAAGTCTAAAAATGGATTTCGTGTTTCGACAGAATTTGCCATACTCATCTTATCAACTTTACTTAAAAGTGCTTCCCCTAACCATACATTTAAATCTATATAACTCATCCAGTCTACTGGGTCTTTTTTTGGTGTTTCATATTTGAAATTTGCAACTTTATTTAAAAGCTTTTTTCTTTGACCACTAGTATAAATCTCCCCAAAGCTATTATAGATATTTTCTTTTTTTACTACACGTCTAAGATACTCTGCCTCTTTATTTCCACCCATTGAGGATATAATCTCATTTAAAAACTTATTTTGATCATTTGATAAACTATTCGAAAAATCATAATACTTTAAAAACTTCGCATAGTTATCGTAACCTAAGAAAATCTCATCGCTACCCTCCCCACTTAAAACAGTTTTTATACCTTGATTATTTATAGTTTTTGTTAAATGATAAAGAGGAATAGAAGCTGGGTCTGCATGTGGTTCTTCAAGATGTTCTAAAACTTCATCAAGTGAATATATAAAATCTTTTTGTGATATTTCTAAAGCTGTATGGTTGCTATTTAAATCTTTTGCAACAATTTGTGCATAGGGAAGTTCACTATATTTTTTATGTGTTTTATACCCTACACTAAAAGTATTTATAGGGTGGTTTGATATTTTAGAGTATATAGAACTAATAAGTGAACTATCAATTCCACCACTAAGTAGTGAACCAACTTCTACATCACTTTTTAGTCTTTGTTCTACGCTATTGAACAATATATCTTCTATATCTTTTAAAGCGCTTTTTTCATCATGTATCTTTTTATATGTTTTTATTTTATAATACTTTTTTATACTTAGAGTGTTGTTTTCATATATCAAATAACTAGCTTTTGGAAGTTTATATATATCAGTATAAAAAGTGTTTGGTGTAAGTGGTGTAAAAAATTGTAGGTATTGGGATAGGGCTACTTTATTTAGTTTTGGTGTAAATCCAAGAAGTTTTATAATTGGTTTTATCATACTGCTAAATATAAACTTATCATCTTTAGCATAATAATAAAAAGGTTTTTTCCCATATCTATCACGACCACAAAAATATCGGCTTTTCGCGGTATCATATATACAAAAACTAAAAGCACCATTTAAAAGATTTAAAAACTCAGTATCATACTTTTGATATAGTCGTATAAGAACTTCTGTATCACTTGAAGTTTTACAAGTTAAGTTTTCAGATACTATTAGTTCATCATAGTTGTATATCTCACCATTAAATACTATTAAAATATCATCAAATACCATAGGCTGGTTTGCTTCATTGTTAAGATCAACTATACTTAGTCTTGTATGTCCAAAAAAATTATTTGATATTTGTTTTATAGAAGTGTTATCGGGACCTCTTTTTGACATAATATTAGTAATAGATTTAAAATCTAAATTAGAGTTATAATTTACACCTAGAATACCACACATTTAAAAGCCCCTTTTTAATAAACGAATTATATTCATAATTCATTAACACTATATTAATAATATTACATTATTATACAAACAATTTAATAATTAGGATAGAAGATGATAAAAAAATAACTCTTACACTTTGTGTTACTGCAAGTTTGTTATTTGGACAAACTGGATTAGATATTATGGAAAAAGTTCAGCAAAGAGATGATGGGGATAATATTATTACTAATATGCAGATGCAACTTATTGATAAAAATGGTCATAAAAGAATAAGAGATATGAAAACATTTTCAAAGGATATAGGTGAAGATGAAAAAAAACTTATCTTCTTTTTATCTCCTAGTGATGTAAAAAATACTGCTTTTTTAACCTTTGATTATAAAGATAATGCAAAAGATGATGACCAATGGCTTTATCTACCAGCATTAAATAAAACAAAAAGAATTCCAGCTTCTGATAAAGATAGTAGTTTTATAGGGAGTGATTTTTCTTACTCTGATATGACTGAACCTGTTTTAAGTGATTATACATTTAAAATCATAAAGCAGAGTATAATAAAAAGAAAAACAGGAAATGTAAAAGTTTGGATTGTTGAGTCTATACCTAAAACTCAAGAGACTATTGATGAAACAGGTTATACAAAATCAATCGCTTATGTAAGACAAGATAACTATATGTTAGTTCGTGCTAAGTTTTATCTTAAAAAAGCAAATAGAATAAAATATATGGATGTAAGAAAGATAGAAAAAATTGATGGTATAGATGTAGCTACAGTTACAACTATGACAACAAAGCAAGGTAAAAGAACATTACATAAAACAGTATTGTTACAAAGTGATGTAAAAATGAATCAAAATTTAAAAGAAGATATGTTTACAACAAGAACAATTGAAAAAGGTTTATAGAATTGTTCAAAAATATTATAAAACTTAGCCTTATTAGTTCTTTATTAGTAAGTACAATTTTATATGCTGATGATGGTTTTGAAGATGATGCTTTTACTGAAGAAAGCAGAGCATTTAGTAGTGATGAAGTTATCGAAATAGTAAAAGTACAAGAGGATAAATCAAAGTTTAGTGCATATGGTTCACTATCTTTAAGTGCTAGTTATAACTATGCTCACCATAAACCAGAAGAAGGGCAAAATGATTTTAGAGGATTGTCTAGTTCTAAGTTATCTACTGATATAAACTTAGAGTATAAACTAGATAATGATTTTAAAATAAAATCAACACTTAAAGCTTATAAAGATTTTATTTATGATTTAAAAGATGATGAATATATTACAACTCCATATGACTATGATAAAGATGCCCAGATAAATGAACTGTATCTTCAAGGTAGTATAAATAGTAAAACAGATATAAAAATAGGTAGACAAATAGTAGTTTGGGGAAAATCAGATAATATAAGAATCACAGATACTCTAAATCCTATGGACAATACAACACCAGGGATGATTGATATAGAAGATTTACGATTGGCAAGAACCATGAGTAAGCTTGATTATTTTATAAATGAGTGGGCTATTAGTGGTATAGTATTACATGAAAATAGATACTCAGAAATGCCACAGTATGGAAGTGATTTTGCTTCATCAAATCAAATACAAGCTGATATGATGAGTACAAAAGAACCATCAAATAGTTTAAAAGATGCTGGAATAGCTTTAAGTGCGTCTGCAAACTTAAGAGGGCAAGATATTGCATTTTATTATTCAAACCAATACGTAGACAACACTATATACCGTTCAAATATGTTAGGTATGGCATACAATAAAGTTTTGGATAGTTTTTTATTTAAAACAGAATTCGCATACTTTATAAATCAATGTGATAAATCACAGTGTGATAACTATGATAGCTCTACAATAAAATCAAAATTGGATGGTTTAGTTGGTTTAGAATACAATGGAATAAGTGATGGAAGTATCTCTTTTGAGATGGCAAATAAAAATTATGATATACAATATGCACTAAGATTTACACAAAGTTATATAAATCAAACACTTGATTTTACAGCATTATACAGTGCTTTTGGTAAGAATCTTGAAGATGGTGGATTTGTAAGAGTTTGGATTGATTATGATATAGATGATAAACTATCTACTAGTTTTGGCGTTATAAATTATATTGGTGGAGATGTTGCTCAGTTTGAAATGATAAAAGATAATGATAGAGTATTTGCTAGTTTAAAATATAGTTTTTAAGTAAAGAATTATATGTGAATTAAATTAATTCACATATAAAAAGGAGTTTGTATTAAACTCCTGATGCTTCCATAAGTTTAGATTGGTGATCTGCAATAAGTGGATCTATAATTTCATTTAATAATCCATCATTCATAATCACATCTAATCGGTATAGAGTTAAGTTGATTCTATGGTCTGAGATTCTACCTTGTGGGTAGTTATAAGTTCTAATTCTAGCACTTCTATCTCCAGAACCTACTTGAGCTTTTCTATTGGCTCCCTCTTTTTCCATTCTCTCTTGCTCTTGTAAGTCATAAAGTCTAGCTTTTAAAACTTTCATAGCTTTTTCTCTATTTTTGTGCTGAGATTTTTGATCTTGATTTGTTACAACTAGACCTGTTGGAAGGTGTGTAATTCTAATAGCACTATCTGTTGTATTTACAGATTGACCACCACATCCACTAGCTCTCATAGTATCTATTTTTAAATCTTCTGCTCTAATCTCTATCTCTACATCATCAACTTCAGGGATAATAGCAACAGTAATTGCAGAAGTATGAACTCTACCTTGTGTTTCTGTTGCAGGAACACGCTGAACTCTATGTACACCAGATTCAAATTTTAGTTTACTATAAACAGATTCACCTTTTACAAGAACTACCATCTCTTTATATCCACCAGCTTCAGATTCACTACTATTCATAATCTCAGTTTTCCAACCTTGATTTTCAGCAAATTTGATATATGTTCTAAACATATCTGCTACAAACAGTGCAGCTTCATCACCACCTGCTCCAGCACGTAGTTCTATATAGATATTTTTATCATCATTTGGATCTTTTGGAAGTAAAAGTATTTTAATCTCTTCTTCAAGTTCTGGCTTTCTTGTTTCAAGCTCTTTTAGCTCCTCTTTTGCAAGATCAGCTAACTCTTCATCTCCTAAAAGCATTTTATTCTCTTCAATGTCTTCAATGATTTGAATATATTCTCTAGCAGCCTCAACAGTTTTTTTAATACCTGATTGTTCTTTTGAAAGTTCTGTCATCTTTTTGATGTCTGTTAAGACCTCTTGAGAAACTAATAGTTCGTTTATCTCTTCATATCTATCAATAAAAAGTTGTAGTTTATTTTGTAACATAAAAGTACCTAATGGTGAATTTAAATTTGCTTTTTAAAAGCTAGTGTTGTGTATATTGTGAAAAGTAACTATCTATATTGAATATAGATAGTTGAAATTTAAGTAAAGTAGTTACTATAAAGCGTTAACTTTAACTTGTAATCTACTTACTTTTCTTGCTGCTGTTGCTTTTTTTAGAATGTTTTTACTTACACAGTGGTGTAAATATTTATTAGCATTCTTCATTGCTGTTGTTGCTGCATCTTTGTCTTTTGCATCTATTGCTACTAAAACTGATTTTACAACGTTTTTGATTCTTGCTTTGAAGAATCTGTTTCTTTCAGTTTTTACGATTGTTTGTTTTGCTCTTTTTGCAGCTGATTTATGATTTGCCATAGCTGTTTGTTCCTTGTTCAAAAAATTTAGTGTGGAATAATACTTAAGTTTATATTAAAACAAGCTTATTCTATTATCTAAATTATATATTAAAATACAATATATATAGAAAATAATTTTTCAAAAGTTTATTCAAAAACTATATATGATTTAATATTATCTATGATAGAATTAAACTATATTAATTTAAGGAGTATATTATGAATACAAGTATAGTTGGAAGACACGTTACATTAACAGACGATTTAAAAGGACATATAGAAAGTACAATAGATACATTTAAAAAATATAATTTAGATATTATTTCTGTGAATACTATTATATCACAAGAACAAAAACATGGTAAAAACGTTATTACATTTGAATATGTATTAAATGTTGCAAATATTGATACAGTAGTAGTAAAACAAAAAGATAAAGACTTACATACTGCAATTGATATTGCAACAGATAGAGTATGTAAAATTTTAAGAAGACATGCTGATAAAATTAAAGCTCATGATGCTACTAAGCTTACAGAGCTTGATATTGCAGATCAAGAAGATTCTGTAGCTAAAGAGCTTGAGTTACTTGATGAAGAGATTGTTCCTATGAGACTTGACTCTTATAAGCCAATTGAGATTGGTGATGCTTTAAGTGAGTTAAAAGCAGATGGTGGTGCTTTTAAAGTATTCTACGATATGGATGATAACTTTAGAGTGTTATACAAAACGAAAGATGGTTCACACTACGGATTATACTAAAATTTAATTTTAGTATATCTAATTTAAAAAGCCAAGAGATTTATTCTCTTGGCTTTTTTATTGCTTTAGCAATTAAAATATTTATGATACAATTATTTTAAAAACTAAGGATTTATAGATGTCAATTTTTAATCATAGTAGCTATAATATAAAAAAGACAGACTCGCTAATACGACTTATTCTGTCGTTTATTATAATGGTTATTTCAGTTTATACTCAATGTTATATTTTAATGTTAATATCAATGTTATTAGCATATACGGGTATTACTAAACATTGTTTTATTTATGACCTATTTAAAATAAATAAAAAATTCTCTTTAAAAAACTATTATATGTCACACCTTCCTGCTTATAATCCATCAGCTGTGTTTATGTTTAATAAAGATGGAGGTATATATTATAAAAATAGAAGTGCAAAAGTAGAATTTAAACATATAACAGATTTTAGTGATTTTAACTTAGACCCTATATCCTCAGTAATACAAACTAAATTAAAAGATACATTTTATTATAACTTTAACGATTGCCATTTTCAACTTGTTGTTCAAGGTGTCAAAGAGATAGAGTCTGTTCTGGTATATGCCACAGATATTACTGAAATAGTTGATTTAAATGAGGAGATAGAAAAAACTCAAAAAGAGATCATCTATACTATGGGTGAAATAGGTGAAACAAGAAGTAAAGAGACTGGAAATCATGTAAAAAGGGTAGCGCAGTATTCTGAACTTTTAGCTATTTTATATGGACTATCTTCTGAAGATGCAAAAAAACTAAAGATGGCTAGTCCTATGCACGATATAGGTAAAGTTGGAATACCTGACTCCATTTTAAATAAACCAGGTCGTCATACTGCTCAAGAGTTTGGTATCATGAAAACACACGCACAGTTAGGTTACGATATGTTAAAGAACTCAGATAGACCTATTATAAAAGCTGCAGCAATAGTTGCAAGGTGAACACCATGAGAAGTTTGATGGAAAAGGATACCCAAATGGCTTAAAAGGTGAAGATATACATATATTTGGAAGAATAACAGCCGTAGCTGATGTATTTGATGCCTTAGGTAGTAAAAGAGTATATAAAGATGCTTGGGAGTTACCTGATATTTTAGAACTATTTAAAAATGAAAGAGGGAAACACTTTGACCCAAAACTAGTTGACCTGTTTTTTGATAACCTAGATCAATTTTTAGTTATAAGAGATAAATACGCTGATGTTAAATAGATAATAAAAAAGGTAAGATAAATAAATATCTCACCTTTTTTTATTGTTATCAAATATTAATAGTCGTAAGCAACTTTATATTTCGGATCATCCTCTTCATATGTACAAAATGGACCAGCATTTTTCATGATTGATTTACATTCATTACTTAAATGTCTTATTTTTATAACTTTATTTAAATCTTGATACTTTTTAGTAATAGCATCAATAGCTTCAACACCACTAATATCCATAACTCTTGCATCTTTAAAATCAAGCACTACAACTTCAGGGTCATGTGCTAAATCAAACTGTTCATTAAAGGCAGTAGCACTACCAAAAAATAATGGTCCATCAAAATCATAAACTTTTGTTCCATCCTCTTCTATATGTGTTCTTGCAGTTACTTTAGCATGTTTCCAAGCAAATACAAGTGCAGATATAATAACACCAGAGATAACTGCAATAGCAAGGTCAGCAACAATAGTAATACCAGTAACAGTTACAAGTACAAAAGCATCACTTCTTGGCATTTTTGATATTCTTGCAAAACTACTCCACTCAAATGTACCAATGGCAACCATAAACATAATACCAACTAAAATAGCAACAGGGATTATATTTAATATATCAGTAAGTGTTGCAACTAAAAGGATAAGTCCAACAGCAGCTGTTATACCAGATAATCTACCCCAACCCCCACTTGTATAGTTGATAATAGATTGACCAATCATAGCACATCCAGGCATAGCACCAAACATACCACAAGTTACATTTCCAGCACCTTGGGCTATACACTCTTGGTTTGCACTACCTCTTTTTCCACTAATCTCATCTAAAACAGAAAGTGTTAAAAGTGATTCAATTACACCAACAAGTGCAACAATAATAGCATATGGTAAAATCATAATATAAGCGTTAGTATCAAATATCACATCAGGAACATGAAATGTTGGTAATAAACCTTTAAATTGTGCTAAATTAGCTAAATCACCTACAAGTTTTGTATCTGCTGATGTTAAATAAACTCCTAAAGTAAATACTACAATTGCAACAAGACCAGAAGGGATAGCAGATGTGATTTTAGGTAAAAAATACATTGTTGCCATAGTACCTAAAATAATAGCATACATTAATACCCCAGCATCATCTAAAAATTTAAATTGACTAGTTGCAATTACAACAGCCAAACCATTTACAAATCCATGAAGAGCAGGTTGTGGTACAAGTCGGATAAATTTACCCATTTTAAATGCACCAATTGCAATTTGAATAAGACCAGCAACTATAGCCGTAAGCGTTATATACTGGACAATCCCATAAGATAAAGCATCACCTGTTACCCCTTGAGATTCTAAAACTGCTTTTGCTGATATACTAACACCAACCAAAACAATTGCAACAGCACCAGTAGCACCACTAATCATACCAGGTTTACCACCCATAATAGCAGTGATAAGTCCTAAAATAAATGCAGCATAAAGTCCAACTATAGGACTCACCTGTGCTATAAATGAAAATGCAATAGCTTCTGGAACTAAAGCAACAGCAACCACAAGTCCTGATAAAATATCATTTTTTGCACTTGATCCAATTAAATTGTCTTTAAAATTTAACAATTTTTATCCTTTGTTATATATAAATATAGAATCGCGATTTTATCTAAAATATTCTTTAAACACTATTTTGATACAATTAAGCATGAAAATAAAAAATAAAAAATTAAATATGATTTCTCAAATCCTTATAATTGATGATGATGTGGTTTTTAATAATAATTTAAATGATATGTTTAAATCATTTGGTTATTATTCAACTCAATCATTTGATATAAAAGAGAGTATGAAGTTAATTGAAAACTATACTGATGAGTTATGTTTAATTGTTTTAGCTATTAATAAACAAAGCCAAGAGTGCCAAGAGCTGTTTAAATATATTCAGAAAAACTCAGATTCTAAGATTATTATTTTAAGTGATAAAGAATATAATGAGCAAAGAGATAAGTTTTTTAAAAAAGGGATTTTGGATTATCATCTTAAAACAAATAGTATTGATTATATTTTTAATGATATTAATGACTCTTTAAAAAGATTATCTCAAAACAATCGTGAAAAGATTTTAATAATTGATGACTCAAAAGTTGTCTGCTATGTAGTAAAATCATTGTTAGAATCTCGAAACTATAATGTAATCACTGCATACAGTGCACGTGAAGGGATTGAAGTATTTAAAAATAATGATATATCATTATTAATTTTAGATATGGAACTTCCAGATATGCATGGAATCGATGTTCTTGATACCTTAAGAGATGTATACTATATAAATAATTTTCCAATATTGATTTTATCGGGATCTGAAAATCCATCTATTGTTAGAAACGCATTAAAAAAAGGTGCATCTGATTTTTTAAAAAAACCTTTTATTTATGAAGAGTTTTTACTAAAAATTGATTTATGGATTAAATCATCTAAATGGCAAAAAACAATAAAAAACCAAAAAAAACAGATTGAAGATAGTCTTAACAGTTTTGAAGCACTTGTAAACTCTACAATAGAAGCATTGTTTATTTTTCAAAAAGATATTTGTGTTGATGCAAATGATGAAGCTGTGATACTAATAGGGGTAAATGACAAAAAAGAGATAATAGGAAAAAATATTTTTCAAATATTTACAAATGTAACGGATGAACATAAAGAGGAATTAAAAGATAATAAAATTGACCATTATTTTGAAGATACAGTTATTCAAAGAGATGGAACAATAAGGGATGTTCAAGTAAAAGAGAGAAATATAACTATAAGAGAAAAATGTCTTAAGATTATTGCTATAGTTGATATTACTGATATTAAGCAAAAAGAAAAAATGCTTAACAATCAAAGTAAAATGGCAGCTATGGGTGAGATGATAGGAAATATAGCACACCAATGGAGGCAGCCTTTAACTGCTATTTCTGTGACTGCAGGTGGTATAAAACTTGGATATGAACTTGATATTAATGATGAAGAGGATATAATAAAAGAGCTTGATAGTATAGTTGAAAACTCTCAATTTTTATCAGATACAATAGAAGATTTTCAAAACTTCTTAAAAAATGATAGAATAACAACTGATTTTTCTGTAAAAGATACTATAGGTAAGTCACTTGCAATTATAAGTGCAAATCTTGATTCTCATGAAATAAATATCGTAAATCACTATGATAAAAATATAATAATAAATGGTATTCAAAATGATTTAATTCAAGTATTATTAAATATAATAAATAATGCAGCAGATATTTTAAAAGGTAAAAAAGATAATGAACATGAAAAATATATAATTATAGATATTGAGCAAAATAAAGATTATATTATTATAAATATTCAAGATTCTGGCGGCGGTGTTCTCGAAGATATTAAAAATAAAATTTTTGAACCGTATTTTACTACAAAACACCAGTCTCAAGGTATAGGTTTAGGACTATATATGACTCATAAGATAGTTGTTGAAAATTTAAGTGGTTCAATAGTTGTTGAAAATTGCAACTTTGATTACAATGATACTAGTTACTTTGGTGCAAAGTTCACTATAAATATTCCACTAAAACAAAAGGTATTAAAATTATGAAAGCAATTATAGTTCTAGAAGAACTTATAAAAGGTGAAGAGAAACGTGTAGCTTTACTAAAGAGACAGTTATCAGAACATGAAGCTGGTACAAATAAATTAACAATTATGTCTAAAGCTTCAACAGAAAGTAGTCTTGCAGAAAATAGTACCCTTTTAGAAGAGCATAGAGCAAAGCTGGATGAACTGTTAAAGCAAGACCTTAAAGAGCTTGAAAAAGAGGAAAATCTAAAAGCAGCAGTAGAAAGAACAAACTATTATCATTATCAAAAAATAAGATTAAATAGAGATAAAGTAACACCAAATGATGTTAAACTAGAAGCTATGATGATTATTGATGAACTACCAAACGATGTCAATTTTGAAGATAAAATATTATTAGAGATAGCTAAAAAAACAATAGAACTCAACCTAAGAGTTCATGAAGATTTAGATAAAGATTATGAGGCAATTAAAAAAGAGTTTGAAGATTTATTAAAGGATACAAAAGATGAAAACATTGGTGAACTTGGATTATTAAAGTTCCAGATTCCTATACTTGCTTTACATTTTTCAGTATTAGTAGCTAATATTAAAGAAAATAGAGAGAAAGCAAAACTTCCTGAATTTACTGGTTTTCCAAAGTTTGAAGATTGGTGGATAGTTGAGTTATGGCAAAGTCATCAAGCATATTTTGGCTTATATAAGTGGAAGTCTATTATTAAAAATTTATGTAATACTAGTGATCAAAAAAGAGCTTGGGAAGTTATTTTTGCTAACTGGGTTAATATTAAAAAAGCATTAAGTGGCAAAGGAAAACTTGGTTTTGAGTTAAACTATGTATTCGATACATTGATAAGAAACCACTCAGGACTAGAAGAGGAGTTGTCAAAAATTATATTAACTACAATGGAATCAATTGTAAAAGATATTACAGCAAAAGAAGATTTTACAGCTTCAAAAGATCATAATTTAGTAACCCCTTATGTTGAATATAAAAGAGAAAAAATTGGTTATGTGGATGTTAAGTCGCAACAAGCGTAACCATTTTCTCTAAATGGTAAAGTTTATATCTAATATCTTTAAAGTTTTCACTAGTTTTTATATCTATAAGTTTTCCAAACTCTTCTAATACTCTTGAACTTTCTTGTGCTCTTTTAAAGTTAGCAATAAGTATAGAGTTTAAATCTGTTCTATTTTGTTCTGATAAAGTGGATGTTTTTAAAACATCATTTTGAATATCTCTTGAATCAAGCAGTTCATCGTAAAGTTCTATTCTTGATTTATGTCGTAAATCTTTTAATTGTGTTGCAGTTTGTTTATCATTGAAGATATATCTATATATATCCTCAACAACTCTGATACCTTCTCTAAGTCTATTTAGATTGGCATCAAGGAGACGTAAGTTCTCCTTAGTCATCATTGTTACTGTTAAATGCCATTAATAATTGTAGTAATGCTACAAATAGATTTAAGAAATCTAAGTATAAAGCAATAGCAGCTTCAATAGGTGTAGAATAACCACCTTTTATTATTTGTTGTGTATCATATAAAATAAATGCACTAAATAATATTGCACTAACTCCAGCAATTGCTAATTGAAAAATTGGTGATTGGAAGAAAATATTACTAATACTACCCACAACTACAATAATAAGTGTGATTAAAAGCATTTTACCCATTGAAGAGAAATCTCTTTTAGTTGTAAGTGCAAACATTGAAATACCACCAAAAGCTACTGATGTCATTAAAAATGCTTGTGCTACAATTGCTGCACCACCTGGCATACCAAAAGCACTACTTAGTAATGGTGTAATTGTTAAACCACTAATAAAAGTAAAAGCAAATAAAACTGCCATATTAACACCTGGCTTATCTTTAACGGCATAAAGACCAAATAATAGAGCAATCTCTAAAATTACTAGTCCCCAATACCAACTTTTAATCGTACTAACCATATCTAACCCAATGTAAGCACCAGCAGTTGCTGCCATTAATGAACTAGCAAAAAGTTGATATGTACTTTTTAAAAATGCCATTAAGTTTGCAGGTGCTTGTGCTTGCTCTTGTGATGAAGTATAAGCTTCATTTTCTCTTGAGTAAGAATTGTTACTGTTATTGTCTGATAAATAATCTCTGTTATACATCAAAAAATCCTTTCTAATTTTATAAGAAGATTCTATTATTATTTTCTTAAATATATCTTTAAATATTCAAACTAACATTTATTATCAAATTAGAGAATTATAATTAATAATTAGATATAATATATCTAAATATATAAGTGTAATACACAAAAAGACCATTAAATAGGAAACATAAATGTTAGATGTAGTAGAGATTCAAAAGATACTTCCACATAGATACCCATTCTTACTTGTAGATAAAGTTAGCAGTATGATTGAGGGTGAAAATATAGTTGCATATAAAAATGTATCAATAAGCGAACCAGTATTTCAAGGGCATTTTCCTGGGCATCCAATCTATCCTGGTGTTATGATACTTGAAGGTATGGCTCAAGCTGGTGGAATTCTTGCTTTTAAAAGTGGCGGACTTACTGAAGAAGAGATGCAAGAAAAAGTTATGTATTTTATGAGTATCGATGGTGCTAAATTTAGAGTTCCTGTAAAGCCAGGTGATAAGTTAGAGTACAGAATAAAAATTCTTAAACAACGTAAAGCTCTTATTGTTTTAGGTGGGGAAGCTTATGTTGATGATGTTTTAGTTGCTCAAGCTGAACTAAAAGCAATGATTGTTGATAAGTAAAAGAATTAAAATTAATGCAAAATATTCATAAAACTGCAATTATAGAAGATGGTGCAAAAATTGGTGCAAATGTATCAATTGGTGCATTTACTATAATTGGAAGTAAAGTTACTATTGGTGATGATACAACAGTAGGTAGCCATACATTGATTGAGGGAAAAACAACTATCGGGAAGAGTAATAGAATTTTTTCACATGCAGTATTGGGTACTATTCCACAAGATTTAAAATTTGATGGAGAAGAGACTGAACTAATCATTGGTGATAATAATACTATAAGAGAACATACACTTTTAAATACAGGAACTTCTGGCGGTGGTTATAAAACTGTTATAGGTGACGGGTGTTTATTGATGGGGCATGTACATATTGGACATGATTGTA
>JAYEPG010000203.1:0-24414 GCA_034723795.1 Campylobacterota bacterium | reverse complement strand
AGTTTTACTATGCAAAAAGCTGAAATTATAGATATATTAAAATCAAAAAAAAGTATGTACCATTTAAAAAATTTTATCTTATTTGGTTCTTTTGCACGTGAAACTAATACTATTGATAGTGATATAGATATTGCATATATAGAAGATGTTGGAACTAAGTTAAATTTTAATAGTTATTTAAAACTTGAAAATGAACTTGAGAACATCTTTAAGACCAAAATCGATTTAATTAATTATAAAAAGTTTAACCCTCTTATAAAACTACATTCTCAAAATGAATTTATCTATGTTTAGTAGTAAAACAAAATATTGCGAATGTTATTAAAAAACAGAAAAGTTTTAAACTAAAAACTCTTCAACTTTTTTTGTCACTTCCTCTTTTGTTAATCCATTTAACATAGCATAAACTAAAGCTCCACCAGCTCCAACTCCCTCTTTAGCTTCACCTTCGTCATATAGTTTAAGAGCAGGATGATTTGACAATGAAAAATCAAAGTCACTATAAAAAGCATTTACTTTAAAGTTTAACATATCTAAAAGTTTCTCTATATCACTATTTTCATCATTTGCTACCCATGAAGTTGTCCATAAACTTAAATTTGATGTTTCTATTTCGCCTTGCATAACTTCTAATATTTTATTTACTACTAAAAGTACACAAGCCATTTGTGTTCCACCTGCTAAAATAATTTTTATTTTATTATTTAAACCTAAAATAAATCCAGCATTAAAAATCAACATATTATCACTTACTTTTCCTAAAATTGAAAATATATCATCATTTTCGTTTATGTTTTTTAGTGCTTCTTTTATAGTTGAGTCTTTTATATCATTTGGAACATCTTTAAAACTACTACTAAAGTAATTTTCGCAATCATACCCAAGTGCTATAGCAGTTGCTTTTGCAGTTGTAGTTCCACTAGGTACACTTTCTCCTAGTATTATATAATCAGATGTAGCAGTATAGTTTTTACCAAACTCTACACCTTTTTGAAATATAGCTTGTGCATCTATTGAAGCACCAGTTCTAATTGAGTTTGAGTTTTTTATATCAAAGTTATGAATTTTAAAATAATCTAATTTTGGTGTAACTTCTAACCCAAGATTAAGTAGCTCTATATTTTTAAATGGTTTTAAAAGATGTGTAGCTCTTGTAATAAGTGCAGGTGTTGGTACTCCTTTTGTAGTTTTTGCCACATCTTCAAGGCTTCTAACCTCTCCTGAACATAAAAATTCGCTGTCTAAAGTTGGAGTAAGATAAATCATACCTGGAATTCCTGCTTGTGTTATCCCATCAATATTTGCTGTATATGTATTGCTAAGTGCCAACATAAAAGTTGCACTTTTCCCTCGTAAGCTTTCACAAAAATCAATATTTGTATTTTTTGTAATATTTTTTATCACTATTTAATCCCTTTTAACACTTTTGTCATATCTATATGTTGTTCCATATTATTTATAAATTTTTGTATTGTATCTTTTTTATACTTTTTATACTTAAATCCTTTATAGTTTTTATCAATTGATTTAAATATATAGTCTCTAAAATTATCATTATCAAAAATTGCATGTATAAATGAGCCTTGTCTATTTTTTGATTTAGCAAAAAGTGGATATTTTTTAGAAATACCACAATGCATCTCAAAACCTTCAACTTTTATATTAAATATATCAAAACTATCTTTTATTAGTATTTTCTCTTTTTGAAATTTTATATTATCATCAAAAAAACCAAGTGCTTTGATTTTTGTTTTTTTAATAACCTCTACGTTATTGTTATCAATTATATTGTTAAACATCATTTGATAACCACCACATACACCAAAAATAGGTTTTTTTCTATTTTTAAGTTGTTTAAATAGTCCAGACTTTTTTAACCATTTTAAATCTTCAATAGTTGCTTTACTACCACTTAATATAACTAATTGATAATTATCAAGATTTTTATTATGATTTACAAACTCAATATATATTTGTTTATCAGCTAAAAGAGGTTCAAAGTCATTATAGTTACTCATTGTTGGATATTGGATAACTGCTACTTTTATAATAGGATTATTTTTATCTATTTTAGAACTAAGATTTTGTTTATAGTTTAAAATTGATTGACTATCCTCAAACCCTAAATTTAATGCTTGATAGGGTAATACTCCTATAACAGGAATCTTGAATTTTTTTTCAATTATCTTTATCCCATTATCAAAAAGAGACATATCTCCTCTGAATTTATTTACAATGACACCTATTACATTCTTTTGTAGTTTTTTAGGAAGAAGGTTATATGTACCCCAAATAGATGCAAATACTCCACTTCTTTCTATATCCGCTACTAAAATTATTTTTGTATTAAATTTGTCTGCAATAAATATATTTGATAAATCTTTATCCATTAGATTTAGTTCTACAGGACTTCCAGCACCCTCAGCAATAACAATATCATTTTCATCTTGCAGTTTTTTATATGTATCATATACAATAGGTTTAAGTGTATCTATATCCCTAAAGTACTCTCTGACATTTACATCTTTTACCGCTTTACCTTTTACGATGATTTGTGAACTATTATTTTTACCTGTTTTTAGTAAAATAGGATTGTTTAGATAACTTGTTTGTACATCCATAACCTCTGCTTGAAAATGTTGAGCAATAGCTATTTCACTTCCGTCATTTGCAACATAAGAGTTGTTTGATACATTTTGTGCTTTAAATGGTACAACTTTATATCCCAAGTTTTGAAGTAATCTACCTATTAAAAATGTAACAGTAGATTTTCCAGCATCAGATGATGTACCTAATATAGATATACTTTTTCTTTTTTTCATTAAAATCCAATCAATTATGTAAAATAAATTTTATATTTAAAATATCTTATATCAATAATATACTTATAATCATCTCAATAATTTATAAAATTCTAAATTTATAATATACTATTCCTTTTAAAAAGGAAGTAAAGTTGAAATAAAATACTCATAAACACCATAGTTCTTGACATTTGTTAAATAAAAAGCTATAATCCGCGTCCATACAATGGTTAGAGTGATGGCGAAAATACAATTTTTGATTAGCTCTAACGAGTTCTTTAAAGGAAAAACACAAATGGAAAAAATTAGATTAAAGTTAAAAGCTTACGATCATAGAGTTCTTGATCGTTCTGTTGCTTCAATTATAGAAGCTGTTAAAAGAACAGGTGCTGAATTAATAGGTCCAATACCAATGCCTACTAAAATCAGAAGATACACAGTTCTTAAATCACCACACGTAAACAAAGATGCTAGAGAGCAATTTGAGATTAGAGTTCATTCAAGAATGATTGACATCGTTTCTGCAACACCAGATACAGTTGATAGTTTAATGAAACTAGACTTAGCTCCAGAAGTTGATGTTGAAGTAAGATCAATGGGTCAAGAGTAGGAGGATAAGATGGAATTTATTGTAGAAAAAATCGGTATGAGTCGAACTGTTACTGTTCCTGCTGTTCCTGTTACACTTGTAAGAGTTGTTGATATGAAAGTATGTGAAGTAACTGATGGAGTTGCTGTTGTTGCATATAGCAGTGGTAAGAAATTTAACAAAGCTATTGAAGGTCAACAAAAAAAGTATGACTTATCAAAAGAGTTTAACAGATTTGCAACATTAAATGTAGCAAATACAGAAGCTGGAGATATTGATACAGCTGCTTTAGTTGAAGGAGTAGTTGTAAAATCTACATTCAAAACAAAAGGTAGAGGTTTTGCTGGTGTAGTTAAGAGATATAACTTTGCTGGTGGTAGAGCATCTCACGGACATAGAATGGGTAGAAGAACTGGTTCTATTGGTAATGCAGAATGGCCAGGTAGAGTTCAGCCAGGTAAGAAAATGCCAGGTCACTACGGTAACACAAACATTACACACAAAAATGATGTAGTTTCTTTTGATGCTACTACAGGTATTTTAGTTCTTAAAGGTTCAGTTGCTGGTTCAAATGGTACTTTAGGTAAGGTAAGGATTGCATAATGGGTAAATTAATAGTATTAAATGATAAATTAGAAAATGCTGGAGATATTGCTTTAGGTGAAAAATTTGAGGGTATTAATGCTCACAACTTACACTTATATGTTAAATCTTATTTAGCTTCATTAAGAGCTAATACTGCAAGAGTAAAAAACAGATCTGATGTAAGCGGTGGTGGTAAAAAACCTAAAGCTCAAAAAGGTTCTGGTGGTGCTAGATGGGGTTCTTTAAGATCACCATTATTTGTAGGTGGTGGACAAGTTTTTGGACCATCAAAAAGAAACTACGACCAAAAAATTAATAAAAAACAAAAAGTTTTAGCTTTAAGATATGCTATCAATGCGCAAGCAGAGAAAGGTTCAATCTTTGTTGTAGATTCAATTAAAGTTGAATCTGGTAAAACAAAAGATGCAAAAGCAATCGTAAACAAGTTAAATCAAAGAGATGTATTAATTGTTGTAGAGAACTTTGATGATAAAACTTATTTAGCTTTTAGAAACATCAAAAACTGTTATGTGATTGAAAAATCAGAATTAAACGCTTATTTAGTAGCTGCTTACCATTCAATTGTAATTGAAAAAGCAGTAATAGATAGCTTAGTATAAGGGTATAAAAATGGCAGATATTACAGATATCAAATCAATTGTTTATACAGAGAAGACTATTGAACTTCAAGAAAATGGTGTAATCGTTGTACAAACAACACCAAGAATGACTAAAAATAGTTTAAAAGAAGTTTTTAAAGAATACTTTGGTGTTACACCAAAGAAAGTTAACTCTTTAAGACAACAAGGTAAAGTAAAAAGATTTAGAGGGAAATTAGGTTCAAGACCAGATTTCAAAAAATTCTATGTAACATTACCAGAGGGCGCTGAAATAGCGAGCCTTTCAGCATAAGGGAGTAGGAAATGGCAATTAAAAAATTTAGACCAATAACACCTGCAAGAAGATTTATGACTGTTATGGATACTTCTGATATTACTTCAAAGCCAACTGTAAGAGGATTACTTGTAAAAGTTAAATCAACTGCTGGTAGAAATAATAATGGTAGAATTACATCTAGACATAGAGAAGCTGGTGCTAAAAAACAATATAGAATTATTGACTTTAAAAGAAATAAATTAAATGTACCTGGTACAATAGCAACTGTTGAATATGACCCATACAGAAACTGTAGAATCTGTTTAGTTCATTATGTTGATGGAGATAAAAGATATATCATCCAACCTTCAGGATTAAAAGTGGGTGATACTATTACTGCTGCTGTTTCAGGACTTGATATTTTACCA
Source organism: Campylobacterota bacterium (assembly GCA_034723795.1). Lineage (GTDB taxonomy): Bacteria > Campylobacterota > Campylobacteria > Campylobacterales > Arcobacteraceae > JAIOSF01. Next base: position 19,132 of record JAYEPG010000203.1, on the reverse strand, counting down.
GGTAATGCAATGCAACTTGGAAATGTACCAGTTGGTACAATGGTTCATAATATTGAGATAAAGCCTGGTAAAGGTGGACAAATCGCTAGATCTGCTGGTGGATATGCTCAAGTTATGGGTAGAGAAGATAAGTATATCATCTTAAGACTTCCTTCAGGTGAAATGAGAAAAATTCTTTCAGTATGTATGGTAACTATTGGTATAGTTGGTAACGAAGATTTCTCTAACATGGTTGTTGGAAAAGCTGGTAGACAAAGACATTTAGGTAAGAGACCACAAACTAGAGGATCTGCAATGAATCCTATCGATCATCCACATGGTGGAGGTGAAGGTAAGACTAACTCAGGTAGACATCCAGTTACTCCATGGGGTATGCCAACTAAAGGTTATAAAACTAGAAAGAAAAAAGCTAGTGATAAACTAATCATTTCAAGAAAAAAGAAGTAAGGGAATAAAATGGCAAGAAGTATAAAAAAAGGTCCATTTGTTGATGCTCATTTAGCTAAAAAAGTAGCTAAAGCAAACGAGTCTGGTGATAAGAAACCAATCAAAACTTGGTCAAGAAGAAGTATGGTATTACCTGATATGATTGGTCTTACATTTAATGTTCACAACGGAAGAAATTTTGTACCAGTTATGATTACAGAAAATCATATTGGATATAAATTAGGTGAATTTGCACCAACTAGAACTTTTAGAGGACATAAAGGTTCTGTACAAAGAAAGGTAGGTTAATAGAAGATGGGTAAAGCTATATTAAAATTTGTTAGATTATCTCCTATTAAAGCTAGATTAGTTGCTAGAGAAGTTCAAGGTATGAATGCAGAAGTTGCTATTGCATCTTTAGAGTTTACACCAAACAAAGCAGCAGGAATCATAGCTAAAGTTATCGCTTCAGCTGTTGCAAATTCAGGTTTAGAGCCAGAAGAAGCAATTGTTACAAGTTGTAGAGTTGATAGAGGTCCAGTTCTTAAGAGATTTACTCCAAGAGCTAGAGGTAGTGCATCTCCAAAACATAAGCCAATGGCTCATATCATGGTTGAAGTAAATGCTATAGAAGGAGACAAGTAATGGGTCAAAAAGTAAATCCAATTGGACTAAGACTTGGTATCAATAGAAACTGGGAATCAAGATGGTTTCCAAGTAAATCTACTATGCCAGCTAATGTTGCAGAAGATAATAAAATTAGAAAGTTCGTAAAAAAAGAGCTTTACTATGCAGGTGTTGCGCAAACTATAATCGAAAGAACTACTAAAAAAGTTAGAGTTACTATTGTTGCGGCTAGACCTGGTATTATTATTGGAAAAAAAGGTGCTGATGTTGAAAAACTAAAGAATAACCTTAAAGCACTTGTTGGTAAAGATATTGCTGTTAATATTAAAGAGGAAAGAAAACCTTTTCTTTCTGGACAATTAGCTGCTGAAAATGTTGCACAACAATTAGAAAGAAGAGTTGCATTTAGAAGAGCTATGAAAAGAGTTATGCAAAATGCAATCAAAGCTGGAGCAAAAGGTATTAAAGTATCTGTTTCTGGTAGACTTGGTGGAGCTGAAATGGCTAGAACTGAGTGGTACTTAGAAGGTAGAGTTCCTTTACATACTTTAAGAGCTAGAATCGATTACGGTTTTGCTGAAGGTCATACAACATATGGTTGTATTGGTATTAAAGTTTGGATTTTCAAAGGTGAGGTACTTGCTAAAGGTATTCCGGTTGAAAAAGCAGATGATGATAAAAAGTCAAGAAGACCATCAAAAAGAAGAGGTAACTAACAATGTTAATGCCTAAAAGAACTAAATATAGAAAAGAGATGAAAGGTAGAAACAGAGGTAAGTCGTTTAAAGCAAACACTTTATCTTATGGAACTATCGGAATCAAAGCTTTAGAGCATAGTAGAATTGATGGTAGACAAATTGAAGCTGCCAGAATTGCTATGACTAGAAAAGTTAATAGACAAGGTAAAATATGGATTACTGTTTTCCCTGCTAAACCACTTACTGCTAAACCACTTGAAACAAGAATGGGTAAGGGTAAAGGTTCAGTAGATAAATATGTTATGAATATTAAGCCAGGTAGAATTTGTTTTGAGATGGCTGGTGTTGATGATACACTTGCAAGAGAAGCTTTTGCTTTAGCTCAAGCTAAACTTCCTTTCAAAACAAAGATTGTAACAACAGAGGGTGAAAATGAATTATTCTGATATTAATACAAAAAGTTTAGAAGAACTAAACGCGTTATTAAAAGAGAAGAAGGTGCTGCTTTTTGAACTTAAAACTAAGTTGAAAACTATGCAATTAACAAACACAAATGAATTAAAAGTTGTAAAAAAAGATATAGCTAAAATTCAAACTGCAATTACTGCAGTTAAATAAGACTAAGGGTTAATATTATGAGTTCACATAAAAGAGAAATCCAAGGTACTGTGGTAAAAGTTGCTGGAGAAAAAACTGCTTCTGTTTTAGTTGAGAGAAGAGTTATCCACCCAAGATACCACAAGACTGTTAAAAGATTTAAAAAATATTTAATTCACGATGAAAAATCAGAATTAAAAATTGGTGATACTGTTGTTGCTATTGAGTGTAGACCACTATCTAAAACTAAATCTTTTAGATTAAAGACTATCCTTACTACAGGAGCTAACGTATGATTCAAAGTTTTTCAAGATTAAAAGTAGCGGATAATACTGGTGCTAAAGAGATTATGTGTATCAAAGTTCTTGGTGGAAGCCATAGAAGATACGCAACTGTTGGTGATGTAATTGTTGCTTCAGTTAAAAAAGCTCTTCCAGTTGGAAAAGTTAAAAAAGGTCAAGTTGTTAAGGCTGTTATCGTTAGAACACATAAAGAGGTTCAAAGAGAAAATGGTTCTTTAATCAGATTCGATGATAATGCAGCAGTAATCCTTAATGATAAAAGAGAGCCAATAGGTACAAGAATTTTTGGACCTGTTGCAAGAGAAGTTAGATATTCTGGTTTTATGAAAATCGTTTCACTAGCTCCGGAGGTATTATAATGGCAATTAAGTTAAAAATTAAAAAAGGTGATACTGTAAAAATTATTGCTGGTGATGACAAAGGTAAAACTGGTGAAGTTTTAGCTGTTATGCCAAAAGCTGGAAATACAGGTAAAGTTATAGTTAAAGATTGTAAAATTGCTAAAAAAACAGTTAAACCATCAGAGTCAAACAAAGATGGTGGATTTGTTAATAAAGAGATGCCAATAGACATTTCTAACGTAGCAAAAGTAGAAGGTGAATAATATGGCTGCTAGATTATTAGAAAGATATAAAAGCGAAATTGCTCCTGCATTACAGGCTGAATTTCCTCAAAACAAAATGTTAACAGCAAAATTAGAAAAAGTTTCTATCTCTGTTGGTACTGGTTTTGCAATGAAAGATAGTAAATTAATTCAAAATATTACTGATACTATCTCTTTAATTGCTGGTCAAAAAGCAGTTGTTGTAAAATCTAAAAAATCTGTTGCTGGATTTAAAGTAAGAGAAGATATGCCTGTTGGAATTAAAGTTACTCTTAGAGGTGAAAGAATGTACGAATTTATGGATAAATTATGTGCAATTGCTTTACCAAGAGTTAAGGATTTTAGAGGTCTTAACAGAAATGGTTTTGATGGTGCAGGTAACTTTAGCTTTGGTTTAGATGAGCAATTAATGTTCCCAGAAGTTGAATTTGATAATATCATTCAAACTCACGGTATGAATATCGCTATTACTACATCTACACCAAGTGATACTGAAGCATTCAGATTATTGGAACTAATTGGTGTTCCGTTTACTAAAGGGAGAGCATAATGGCAAAGAAGTCAATGATTGCAAAACAAGAAAGAACACCTAAATTTTCTTCAAGAAAATATACAAGATGTTCTTCTTGTGGTAGACCAAAATCAGTTTATAGAGATTTCGGTCTTTGTAGAATTTGTTTAAGAAAAATGGCTAGCGAAGGTTTATTACCTGGTGTTAGAAAAGCTAGCTGGTAAGCTAAAAAAAAGGATAAAAGCCCATGATGAATGATTTAATCGCAGACGCTTTAACAAGAGTTAGAAATGCAGCAATGAGAAAGTTAGAAGTAACTACTCTTGTGCATTCTAACACTGTAGAAGCTGTTTGTAATGTTTTAAAAGAAAAAGAATATATTGAAGATTATAAAGTAGTTGATACAGATCCTGTAAAAAAGAGCATTTCAGTTACTTTAAAATATGATGAAAATGATAACTCAGTTATCAACGAATTAAAAAGATTATCTAAAGGTGGAAGAAGAGTTTATAAAAACGCTTCAGAACTTAAATCTTTTAAAAATGGATATGGAACAATTATTGTATCTACTAACAAGGGTGTTATAAGCAACGATGAAGCTTATAAACTTAATGTTGGTGGTGAGATTCTTTGTTCTGTTTGGTAAGGAGTAGCTATGTCAAGAATTGGTAAAAAAGCTATTGCACTACCTGCAGGAATTGAAGTATCTGTAAATGGTACATTAATAACAGTTAAAAAAGGTTCTAAATCTATCGATGTTGAAACACATGGTAGAGTTGGAGTTGAAGTTGCTGATAATAATGTTAACTTTACTTTAGTTGGTGAAGAGTCTCAAGATAAAGCTTTCTGGGGAACTTATAGAGCTTTAACAGCTAATGCTGTTGAAGGTCTTGATAAAGGTTTTACAAAGTCTTTAGAGATTAATGGAGTTGGTTATAGAGCTGCTGTTAAAGGTAAAGTTTTAGAATTACAACTTGGATTTTCACATCCAATTAATTTTGAGATTTCTGATACAATTGAAATTGCAGTTGATAAGAACATCATCAATATTAAAGGTAGTAGCAAACAAGAAGTAGGTCAAGTTGCTGCAAAGATTAGAGGTTTCAGACCACCAGAGCCATATAAAGGTAAAGGTGTTAAGTATACTGACGAGCATATCGTTAGAAAAGCCGGTAAAACAGCTAAGAAATAAGGTATAAAAATATGAGTAGAGCAAAAGATCTAGCAAAAAAGAATGCTTTAAGATTAAGAAGAAAAAGAAGAGTTAGAGGTAATATCAGTGGTACAACTGAGATGCCTAGATTAAGTATTTTCAAATCGAACAAATATTTTTATGCACAAGCTATTAATGATGTAACTAGTAACACAGTTGCAGCAGTTGATAGTAGAGCACTTAAATTATCTGTTAACAAAGAAAATGTAGGAAAAGTAGCTGCTGCAATGGCAGAAACTTTAAAATCTAAAAATATTGAATCAGTTGTATTTGATAGAAATGGTTACCTTTATCATGGTGTAGTAGCAACTTTTGCTGATGCATTAAGAGATAATGGTATCAAACTTTAAGGGGCAATGATGGCAATTAATAGAGATGATTTCGAAGAAGCTATTGTTAAAATAGGTAGAGTTACAAAAGTTGCTAAAGGTGGTAGAAGATTTAGATTTACTGCTTTAGTTGTTGTTGGTGATAAAAATGGTACTATTGGATTTGGTGTTGGTAAAGCAAAAGAAGTTCCAGATGCTATTAAAAAAGCACTTGATGATGCATTTAAATCATTAGTTAAAGTTAAACTTAACGGTTCAACTATTAACCATGATATTGAGTACAAATACAATGCAAGTAGAATTTTACTTAAGCCAGCTAGCGAGGGTACAGGACTTATCGCTGGTGGAGCTGCTAGACCAGTTCTAGAGCTTGCAGGTATTACTGATATTATTGCTAAGTCATTAGGTTCTAATAACCCTAATAACCTTGTTCAAGCTACTGTTGAAGCATTAGCTAAGATTAAAGGATAATAGTATGTCAATTTTACAAGATTTACAACCAGCTGCTGGTAGTACAAAAAACACAAAAAGAGTAGGAAGAGGTCAAGGTTCAGGAATGGGTAAGACTTCTACTCGAGGTCACAAAGGTCAAAAATCAAGATCTGGATATAAAATTAAAAGAGGATTTGAGGGTGGGCAAATGCCAATCCAAAAAAGAATGCCAAAAACTGGTTTCTTCTCAAGAGTTACTAAACCATACTCTATCAATGTTGATAAAGTAGTTAAAGTAGCAAACTTAGAAGAGATTACAATGGAATCTATCAGATCTGTTTATAAATTATCTAAAGAAGTATCTAAAGTTAAACTTATTGGTTCAACTGCTAAAGAGATGGCTTCTAAGATAAAAGACGAAAATGTAACAACAACTGGTAACTAGTTACCATGAATAAAGACTTATTAAATAAAATTTTAATTACATTAGGTTTTATTTTAATATACCGAATACTGGCATACGTGCCAGTACCAGGTGTAGACTTAACTGTTGTAAAAGAGTTCTTCGACACAAATTCAAATAATGCTTTAGGTTTAGTTAATATGTTCAGTGGTAATGCCGTTGAAAGATTAAGTATTATCTCTTTAGGTATTATGCCTTATATTACTGCTTCTATTATTATGGAGCTTCTAGCTGCTACTTTTCCTGCTCTTGGTAAAATGAAAAAAGAGAGAGATGGGATGCAAAAGTATATGCAAATTATCAGATATGCTACTATTGTTATTACATTTATTCAAGCTATTGGTGTTTCGATGGGATTAAATTCTCTTACGGGTGCTGCTGGTCAAAGTGCAATTATGATTGACATGGATACATTTGTAGCTGTTGCTACTATATCTATGGTTGCTGGTACTATGATGCTTATGTGGATTGGTGAACAGATTACTCAAAGAGGTATTGGTAATGGTATATCTTTAATTATCTTTGCTGGTATTGTTTCTGCAATTCCAAGTGCAATAGGTGGTTCAGTTGATTTAGTAAATAATGGGCAAATGAGTTTCCTTACAATAATCGCTATTTTAGTTGTTATTTTAGGTACTGTTGGTGCTATTATTTATGTTGAATTAGGTGAAAGAAGAGTTCCAGTTTCTTATTCAAGAAAAGTTATGATGCAAAATCAAGACAAAAGAATTATGAATTATATTCCAATTAAAGTAAATTTAAGTGGTGTTATTCCAGTAATTTTTGCTAGTGCTATTTTAATGTTTCCTGCAACAATATTGCAAGGTACACAAAATGAAACACTTATTGCATTGTCTGATTATTTAAATCCAAATAGTTATACATTTAATCTATTAACATTTCTATTTGTAGTATTTTTTGCATATTTTTATGCATCAATTACATTTAGTGCAAAAGATATTGCTGAAAATTTAAAAAAGCAAGGTGGTTTTATCCCAGGTGTTAGACCTGGTGGAAGTACAGCTGAATTTTTAAATGCGACTGCAAGTAGATTAACATTATGGGGTTCTGTTTACTTAGGAGTTGTTGCTACTGTACCTTGGCTTATAGTTAAGGCTATGGGAGTACCATTTTTCTTTGGTGGAACAGCTGTTTTAATTGTTGTACAAGTTGCAATTGATACAATGAGAAAAATAGAAGCACAACAATATAATGATAAATATAACACTCTTAGTGCAACTGGTTTATAATTAAATTATGGCTATACCATTAAGAAAACCTAACGAAATAGAAAAACTTAACACAGCTGGTCAAGCTGTGGGGAAGACACTAAATTATCTTCAAAACAATGTAAAAGCTGGTATGACACTTCTAGAAGTTGATGCCATGGGTGAAAAATACTTAAGAGATTTAGGAGCAAGACCTGCTTTTAAAGGGCTTTACGGTTTTCCAAATGCTGTTTGTACATCTCTGAATGAAGTGATTATTCATGGAGTTCCTGATGATACTGTACTTAAAGATGGAGATATTTTAGGACTTGATATTGGTAGTGAAATTGATGGTTGGTATGGCGATGCAGCTATAACTATGCCTATTGGAACTATTAGTAAAGAGGATGAGGCATTGATTGCTTGTAGTAAAGATGCTTTGTATTATGCAATTGATATTATCAAGCAAGGTATGAGATTTAAAGAATTAAGTTTAGCACTTGAAGAGTTTATATTAGGGCGTGGTTATACACCTTTAGTTAAATTCTGTGGACATGGTATAGGTCGTGAACCTCATTGTGATCCAGAAGTACCAAACTATTTAGACAGTCCAAATGCTAAGCAAGGTCCAAAAATAAAAAATGGAATGATTTTTTGTATTGAGCCTATGATATGTCAAAAAGATGAGGAGCCTATAGTTGATAAAGAAGATAAATGGTCTGTGAGAAGTGCAGATGGTTTAAGAACAAGTCACTATGAACACCAAGTTGCTATTGTAAATGGCAAAGCGCAGATCTTAACTGCAATTAATTAATTTAAAGGAATATCAATGGCTAAAGATGATGTAATTGTAGTTGATGGTAAAGTAACAGAAGTTTTACCTAATGCTACATTTAGAGTTCAATTAGATAATGGACACATTGTATTGTGTCACATTTCTGGTAAAATGAGAATGCACTACATTAAAATTTTACTTGGAGACACAGTAAGAGTTGAAATTACACCTTATTCGCTTGATAAAGGTAGAATTACTCATAGATATAAATAATATTTATTTGTAATTTAAAAGGGGAAGCTGTTAAACAGCTTCCCCTTTTTTTATGATTAAATTTTATTAAACTGTAATATTTTTACAATTAAAATATTACTCATGTCAGTATTAATTAATAGTTAGTTAAATTAAAAAGGGAGAGTTGTATAAACAACTCTCCCTTTTTTTTATCAAAAAATTAAGATACTTTTTTCTGCTCTGTTGAGATTCTATCTTCTAATTTTTGTTTTTGATCAATTAAAAACATAATATTCTCTTTTAGTGCATTCCTGTGTTCGTAAGATTCGATAATAAACTCATACAGTTTTGGTCTTGATTGTTTCCAATTATGTAATGTAGTTTTATTTACTTCTAAATCTGATTCCAATTTTCGTAAGCTTGGTCCTGTTTTAAGTGTAGGTGCTGTCATTTATGTCCTTAATTAATTAAAATATTCCGTAGTGTACCAAATGTTGGAACATATGTCAAGTATTATTATCATTTATGTTCCATATATTGGAACAAAAGTTGCTAAAAGGGCAAATAAAGTACAATTAGCAATGACAAAGAGTAAGAAAAAAGAAATTTTAGATTTACTTTATGGTTATAATTGTCTTGGTATTGAATATATAGATAGTATTAACTACATAAAAAGTGAAAAAAAAGGGAGTCAACTTCCTCAAACAATTGAAGAGTTAGAGATAGAAGCATCCCATTGTAGTTTGTGTGATTTGTCAAAAGATAGCACTCAATTTAAATTTGGAACAGGTGATAAATATAGTGATATATATGTTATAGGCTTTAATCACAATCAATTTAGTTCTGAAATTGTATTTAATAGTTTTAGAAATATGATTGAAAATGTTTTATTATTGAATTTTGACGATATTTATATTTCAAATATTGTTAAATGTACAACAAAACAAAATATAAATAAACTTTCAAAACCAACTGAAATGTGTGAAAATTATATATTTAGACAAATAGAACTTGCAAAACCAAAGTTAATAATTACTTTGGATTTTGCTTTTAATCATCTTATGAAAAGTGATGAAAGTATTATAGATATTTCTGGGGGAAGCTATACTTACAATGGTATAGATTTAATACCACTTTTGCATCCAGAATTTGTTTACAAAAATCCTTCATATAAAGACAGGATGTTTAAAGATTTAAAAAAAATTAAAATGTTATTGGAGAATTAATGAAAAACCTTATAATTGTATTTGTAAGTTTATTTTTACTGTTAGGTTGTACATCAAAAAAACAAAATATAGAATATAAATCAAAACAAAATAATCTAATTTTAGATAACAATATAAAACAAAAAGATATAAAAAAAGAAGATATTTCTATTGTAGATGAAAAAACAAAAGATGAAGTATTAGAACCAAAGATTATAAAAACAGATAATATTGCTGTTGTTTTTTCTTCATCTGAAATAGGTAAGTATGCTTTAGAAGTAACTGTAACTATGAATACATATCTATTATATAAAAATAATAATTTTAATATTACTATATATGATATAGATAAATATAGAGGGGATAAATTATCAGAAGTTTTTAAAGATATTTCAACTAAAAATATCTCAAAAGTTATGTTAATGATTACAAAAAATAGATTAGCAAAACTAGCTACTATTGATGATGTATCAAAGTTTAAGATATATTTACCTTTGATTAATAGTTATGATACATTAATTCCTTTAGAAGTTAAAAACTTAAACTTAGTATATGGTGCAATCAGTTATAAAAAACAATTTGAAGCTTTATATAAATATAGTAAAGAGGAGTCTTTATCTGAGTTTTATGACAATTCAAATATAGGATCAGTTTTACACAGTTATTTAGAAGATAAACAGATAAATTACAGTAGAAAAATAAATGATAGAAATGGTGAGTATAAATACTTTTTAACTAGTAAATCTTTAATAAACTCTTCAATATTATTAAATACACCAATTGTAAAAAGTTCAATACTACTTTCTCAAATAAATGCCCTAGAGGTTGATGTAAAACAGATATTATCTACTCAATTAAACTATTCACCTTTTTTATTCACATTAACTCAAAAGCCTGATAGAAGAAAAGTGATAATAGCAAACTCAATTGGAAAAATACCTGATGATATAATAGAGTATAATAATCTATTAAATAATAATATAATATATAATTGGGTTAACTATTCAACTATATTAGGTGTTGAGTATCTTTTAAATGATAATTTAGATATGTTTGAAGGTGTAGAGATAAAAGACAACCAAGTAGATTACTCGGTTGAATTATATAAAGCAAGAGATAACTCTTTTGAAAAAATAAATAGTTTGTAAACTATATATGATCTAGAATTTTAGTTAAATCTTTTTCGTCAATTATTATGTTTGCTTCTTTTTTTAGAATATCTTTTGCACAAAATGCAATTCTAGTATCAGCTTCGGCAAACATACTTCTATCGTTTGCACCATCACCTACAACTAAAGTATTTTCTCTGGAGATGCCAAGAATATTTTGAAGTCTTCTTATCATATCACCTTTACTATAGTCAAACATCATATCTCCACCAACTAAACCAGTTAAAAGCCCATCTTTATGGTGTAAAACATTTGAAAAATCAGCATCAAGCCCAAGAGCATCTTTTGCAGGAGAAGTCCCAACTCTAAATCCACCACTAAAACAGATAACTTTATACCCTTTTGCTTGTAGTGCTGGAACAATCTGCTTTGCACCTGGCATTAAAGGTAACTCTTTACCTATTTGCTCAACTTTACTATACTCTAAACCTTTAAGAAGTTCAACTCTTGTGATTAAACTTTCAAAGAAATCTAACTTTCCATTCATAGCTAAATCAGTTATAGCTGCAACTTTCTCTTCAAGACCCAGTTCTGCTGCAAAAAAATCTATAGTCTCCCCATCCATTAATGTCGAATCGAAATCAAATACCGCTAATTTCATTATTTAAAACCTTTATGTTATAATATCGCAATTATATCCACATTTCCGTTAGGAATTGATTTACTAAAAAAGGTTAAACAATAATGTTTGAAACATTAATAACAAAGTTACAAGAAGATAAATTTATTACATTAGAAACTACACCAACACATGAACCCGTATTTGATAACATAATCAATAAAATTGAGCAATACAATTTAGATAAAAAAGTTGATGGATTTAGTACTACAGACAATCCTTTGGCAAAATTAAAATACAATGCTCTTTTTTCATCTATAAAGTTACAACAAAAATTTAATAAACCAGTAATTGCAACAATGAGTATGAGAGATAGAAATAAAATAGCTCTTCAATCTGATTTGTTAGGTGCAAATGATTTTGATGTACGTGCAATATTAGCCCTAACTGGTGATCCTGCTCATATGAGTGATCAACCTCATACAAAAGGTGTATTTGAATCAAATTCAAATATGCTTTTAGAGATAATCAATTCTTTTAATAATGGTATGGATTATGCAGGAAAACCATTTAAAACTGCTCCTAAAACTATTTATCCTTTTTCAGTTATAAACTCTTATGCAAAAAATATGAAATCTTTAGAAAAAAAGATGACTAAAAAGATATTAAATGGTACAAAAGGGATTATTACTCAGCCTGTATATGATAAGGAAAATGCTAAACAACTTTTAGGATACTTTAAAAACGCAAAAAACTCTTTTAGTGATCAAAGAGGTAACTCTGAACTTATTTTAGGAATATTTCCTATTACTAAACTTAGAACAGCACAGTTTTTATCTTCTCATGTTCCAGGGATTTATGTACCTCAAGATTGGATTGATAAGCTAACAATAGCAAGTAAGATAAGTGAAGATGAAGAGAGAAAAGTAGGAATGAAATTAAGCTATGATTTGTTACAATCTATTCAAGAATTTCACCCTAAGGTACATCTTATGACAGCAAATAGATTTGATATAGCTAATGAGTTGTTAGACTAAATGGAAAAAAAATATGCTTCAATTGATATAGGGCTTAAAAGAATAGGGTGCGCTTTATCATTAGCTTCAGGGATTGTAAATCCACAAGAAGCAATTTTGAGAAAAAATAGAAACCAAGCAAGTAGTGATGTAGATAAGTTTTTAAAAGAGTGGGAGATTGATACTTTAGTTATTGGTTATCCAAAAGCAAGTGAAGATATGATGAAAAGAGTAGATCACTTTTCAAAGCTTTTAAAGTTTGAAGGTGAGATAGTTTTTCAAAATGAAAACTTAAGTACTCAAGAAGCAAAAGAGATCACTATGGGTGTAGTAAAGCATAAAAGAGATGGACGATTAGATTCAGTTGCTGCAAAAATAATACTTGAAAGATTTTTAGAAGGTAGAGACTAAAATGGAATATGTTTTAATTGTTGATGATAGTAAAACAATAGCAAAAGGGCTTAAAGTTTATATTGAAAAACTATTGCCTGATGTAAAGTGTATCATAGCATTTAGTAAAAAAGATGCTTTAACGGTTTTAACAAAATATAAAAAAATTGATTGTGCTTTGTTAGATTTACATCTACCTGATGCTCCAAATGGTGAGATTGTTGGGTGTGTTGATAAATTAAATATTCCAATTGTGGTTTTAACAGGACAAGATAATTTAGAAGATAGTATAGATGCTAATAATGTAGTTGATTATGTTATTAAAGATGGTATTTACTCTTTTTATTATGCGGCTAGTGTTGTTAAGCAAATTGTTAAAAATAAGAATATCAAAGTATTAGTTGTAGATGATTCAAAAGTAGCTGTTGAAAAAACTTCTTATTATTTAGAAAAGTATAATTTAAATGTTGTTAAAGCATACAACGGAATGGAAGCATTAAAAGTTATAAAAGATAATCCTGATATAAAACTTGTTTATACCGATTATAATATGCCTTTAATGAATGGACTTGAACTTACAAGGGAATTAAGAAAAAAATACTCTAAAAAAGAGATGTCTATTATCGTTGTTTCTAGTCAAACAGATTGTAAAATTTCTGCTACATTACTTAAGTATGGAGCAAATGACTTTTTAAATAAAAACTATAATCAAGAAGAGTTTTATGCAAGATTAAATTCAAACCTTGAGATACTTGAGTTATTTGAAGATATTGAGAAACAAAATGATGAAAATAGAGAAAAAGATAAAATAATACAAGAGCAAAATAAGATGTCTTCGATGGCAGAACTTATAAAAAATATATCACACCATTGGAGACAACCTTTAAATGCTATATCAACAAATGCCGATAGTTTAAAAATTGATTATGAATTTGATATGTTAAATACAAAAGAGATACCTGATAAAATGGATAAGATTATTGAAAGTACTCAATTTTTATCAAAAACTATAGAAACATTTAAAGATATAATAAGTGAAAATACAGATGAAAAAGAACAAAATATACAAGATGAGATTAGAAAAGTTGTAAATATCCAAACACTAAGTTTAAAACAAAATGGTATTGAACTAATTACTCAAATCGATACTCCTACAGAGATATTTAAAAAATTACCTTCAGGTGATTTAAACAAGGTGTTGATATATATTTTAAATAATGCAAATGATATTTTAGTAAAACAAGATATTCCAGAAAAATGGATAAAAATTTCTTTAGATATTAAATCAAATGTTGTACTAATCACTATAGAAGATAATGGTGGTGGTATTCCTGATAATATAAAACAAAATATTTTTGAACCATATTTTACAACAAAACATCAAAGTCCAGGTACTGGTTTAGGGTTACATATGAGTCAAAAAATAGTATGTGACAATCTAAAAGGTAAACTATATGTTCAAAACACTAAAAACGGTGCAAAGTTTTATATTGAGTTACCAATTGATGAAAGATGAAAGACAAAAAATTGATAGGAATTGATATAGTTGTTATTTCACGTATTGAAAAGATGATTGAAAGATTTGGTAACAAAGCTTTAAAAAAGTTTTTAGATGAAGATGAAATTTTACTTGTAAAAAAACCATCAACAGCCGCTGGATTTTGGGCTGCAAAAGAAGCTGCTAGTAAGTCTATAGGGACTGGAATAGGTTCTATTTGTAGTTTTCATGATATAAAAATAACAAAATCAAATAAAAATGCTCCATTATTAAAATATAGAAAAAAAATAAGAAAAAAATTCAAAATCAAAAGTACATCATTGAGTATAACTCACGATGGAGGTTTTGCAATAGCAGTAGTTGCAAATGAAGTAAAAAAATGATAAATATAGCTATAAAAAAACTTTTATATTTAGCTGTGATGTTATTTATAATTTCACTTATATCATTTGTTGCAATAAATCTAGCACCAAATAGTTTTTTTGCATCAGGTGAATTAAATCCAAATATTACTAAAGAGTCTTTAGAACAACTAAAAGAGATATATGGATTAGATAAACCTTTGTATGTACAATTTTTTTCTTGGGTTAAAAATATCACGATGTTAGATTTTGGTATCTCTTTTAGTAGTGGTGGTAGGGTAAAAGATGAGATAATATCTCGAATACCAATCACACTTACTATAAACTTTGTAAGTATGTTTTTTATCTTTGTTTTATCTTTATATTTAGGTATAAAAGCAGCTTTAAACAAAGATAAACTTTTTGATAGATTTGTTGGTCAACTTTCACTTTTAAGTTTCTCTTTACCATCTTTTTATTTAGCATTATTAGGAGTATTGGTTTTTGCTGTTACATGGGAAGTTTTACCAATTGCTGGACTTCATAATAGTGATTTAGAAGTAGGGAGTTTTGAGTATTATTTAGATACTGCATGGCATTTGATTTTGCCTATTGGTATTATTATTTTTGGTGGTATTGGAAGTTTGACTTTGTATATCCGTTCTTTAACTTTAGAAATTTTAAAAAGTGATTATATCTTTTTTGCAAAGGCTAGAGGTTTAAAAAATAAACAAATTTTAAGATTTTATATACTACCAAATCTTTATCCACCTGTTATTACTCTACTGGGCTTGAGTTTACCAGGTATTATAGGCGGTAGTGTGATACTTGAAACAATATTTTCAATTGATGGGATGGGACTTTTATTTTTTCAATCTGCTCTAAGTAGAGATTATCCAGTGATTATGGGGATTTTAATTATTGGTGCATTTCTTACACTTTTAGGAAATATATTAGCTGATTTAGTTTTACTAAAATTAAACCCTAGTATGAAGGTATAGTTTAACCTTGTTAATTTCCCCAACTTGAAATTGTAGCAGTCATGATATATCCTCCTAGTGTATATCCGAAGTATATTATAAAAAAATTTAGCTGTTATTTGTTATTCAGAGTGTTGAACTAACTGACCTGTTACATATTGATGTAATACACTTGATACTAATGTTTGATATGGTAATCCCATCTCAACAGCATTTGCTTTAAGTGATTCTAAATCATTTGAAGATAATCTAATATTTATTCTTTCATTTTTCACCTCAAAGATATTTTTTAGTAAACTGTCTGTTTGGCATTATAGTTTTTAAAAACCATTCATTGTTATTTTCAACAAATGGTATAGTATAAATATTTTCTTAATGCAGGAGTAAGTTTTTTAATATTTTTCTTTGAAATTTGATGATTTGAGAACGCACATTGAGATAATTTTGAAATAAACTTCTCAATTCTATCATCTTTCATTTTAGAGTGTCTCCTGATTTATAACGCTCGAAGTGAACTACAAGTAACCCTTAGTAAAAATTTAATAAAAATAACTTTTACAAATTAAAGTTAGAATCACTTAAAAAGCCGATGGGTTACTTGTTAGTTCCTCTAATTTGTTAGCATTTAGCTTAATCGTAGTGTGTCCACATTCGATAAACTTTGATTAACTTTTCATCTTCAAAGATTTCATAAACTAATCTATGTTGTTTATTTATTCTTCTTGAAATTTTACCTTTTAGATTAGCTGATAAATATTCAAATTTTGGTGGATATTTTAAAGGTTCTTTTTCAATTAAAGCTAATAATTCTTGAACTTTTGGCTTCAATCCACTTGAGGCTACTTTTTTAGAATCTTTTTTTGCTTGTGGTGAAAATAATAATTGATACATTTTACCAATCTAATTTATCAGATGTAACATAATTTTCTATTGGCTCATTTGAAGCTTGAATTATACTTTGTTCCATACCTTTAATACTTCGTAAATAATCATCATCATTTATATATTTTGTTTCGTCGATTACCTCTACTTCATTTCTTGAAAAATGATTTAATAGCCAAGTAAATTTTTCATAAGTACTATCTTCAACTTTTAATGTTACTGTTTGCATAACAATCCTTTCTTATTTTTAATTTTACCATAATATATATTTTTTGACATAAGTATATATTAACAAATTTTACTATAATCTTCTCTTTTAATTAAATAGTAATTTAATACTGTTTCTATTTTATTATTATAGTCTTTTATATCTATATCATGAAATTTATTCTTTTCAATAATAGGATATATAATATTTTTATCATCTTGGGATAAATTATCAAAATCATTCCACCAATTTTGGGTAAAGCCGATCTCTTCATAATGTAACCTATAAATAATAAATGGTTCAGGCATATATAATATTTTATTAAATTCTTCTAGATCTTTACCAAAAGCTTTTTCAAAAAAACTTACACCTTTACCTATTTTTCCTTTAGTTGCATTTAATACAGCTTGTATTGCTCTAATAAATTTTTTATTCCAATATTTTCCAATATATTCTCTATTTTTAGATACATCACCATTTATTGGGATAAATTTCATTAGAAATGAATATATTCTAACATCTAGTTCTTCACATAAGTCAATATTTATTTTCATTCTTTGGTATAAATCATTAGGCTTATCTTCATAATTATAAAGTAAGTAATTAGATAAATCTTTAATATCATATTTTGCAGATAACTTAACAGCTTCTACATATTTCTTCTTAATTTTCAATTCATCAAATGCAATTCTAAGTGGCCTAACAGGAATTTGACAAAGTAACTTTACTTTATCTTCTGTTAAATATCTAGCATCAACACCTTGATTAAAATCTACATATCTATTTTTAGGGGATTTATTTCTATATCTTTCATATAAATCTTTTATGAAAGGATAAACTTTGAGTAAATTATCTTTTGTTGTTGTTGATAGTTTTTTTCTGGCTTAATATTCTTATGGTTTTATAGCAAATGTATATTTGTTATAAGTAAAGCTCACCTAAAAAATAGCAAAATTAGTGAAAAATCACAATTTATCTTAACTGCAACTAAAAGTTAAAAGTTTAGTAATTATCTAAATCTTATAATCCTTTATAAAATGAAGTTAAAAAGGGTAAATATAAATTTGGTCGGATTTACCTATATCATTTTCATTATTAATATCTTTTAAGCTTAAAAAGATCAATTTAACTATATAATGTTAATTACTAATTAACAATATTGGATATAAAATGTTAGATAATATAAGAAAACTAGAAAAAAGAATACTAAAAGAGGTCTCAAGTAAGTATAAAAGATATCTATTTAATACTATAGATTTCAGTTCTCAAATGATAGGAATAGTAGGTGCTAGAGGTGTTGGAAAAACTACACTTTTACTACAATATATAAATGAACTCAAGGTAAGTCATGAGCCTTATAAATCACTTTATTTTTCATATGATTATCCAACAAATATAGATATAAAGCTTTTTGAACTAGCTGAAGAATTTACTAAAATAGGTGGAGAGTATCTCATCATAGATGAGATACATAAATACAAAAACTTTTCTATAGATTTAAAAGCTATTTATGATTTTTATCCGAAACTAAAAGTGATATTTACAGGCTCTTGTGCTACATCCATATACAACTCACAAGCAGATTTAAGTAGAAGAGTTGTATTGTATCCTATGGCGGGGCTATCTTATAGAGAGTTTTTAGAACTTAAGCTTGATCTAAAATTACCAAGTTTTTCACTTGAAGAGATATTAGAAAATAGTGTAGATATAATAGATCAGCTTGAAGATAAGTTTATGCCTCTTGAGCATTTTAATGAATATTTAGAAAATGGGTATTATCCTTTTTATTTTAAGGATAAAAATCAATATTTAAGACAACTAAATGCAGTAATAAATCAAACTATAGATATAGACTTAGTAAATTTAGGACTAGTAAAACAAAGCTTTACAAATAAACTAAAAAAGTTGCTAGTAGTGATAAGTCAATCAAACCCATTTGAACTAAATGTCACTAAAATAGCTGCAAATATAGAGGTAAGTAGAAATACTATTTATGCATATTTACAACACCTTGATAAAGGTGGACTTTTAAATATAGTAGGAAGTAGTAAAAAAGGTATTAGTAAACTATCAAAGCCAGAAAAACTATATTTGAATAATACAAATATATTTTATTGTTTTGCTCAAGATAGTAAAATAGGTACCATAAGAGAGACATTTTTTGTATCTCAACTAAATCAAAATCATAATATAGAGGTATCAACTCAAGGTGACTTTATAGTTGATGATAAATTTATTTTTGAAGTTGGTGGTGAAAATAAAAGCTTCAAACAGATTAAAGATATCTATAACTCTTATTTAGTTATAGATACAGATAGTACTCAAAATACAAATAAAGTTCCTTTATGGTTATTTGGATTCTTATATTAATGTGAATTGGTGCTTGTAAGAGTTTATTTTAATTCACAATTATTTGATTAAAACTTTAAAGTAAGAAACAAAACTATAGTGGTAAAGCGATTATA
>JAYEPG010000202.1:0-6407 GCA_034723795.1 Campylobacterota bacterium | reverse complement strand
TTTTCTCTTGACCTAGTCTATAAATAGCAAAGTCATATTTGATTGGGTCTTCATTATCAAACTCTTTTAGCTTTTGAGTTATAAGTACAGCAGATTTTAAATCAGCAGTTTTTCTTGTAAGTAAGCCTAGTTTTTGTGATACTTTAAAGGTGTGTGTATCAAGAGGTAATATCAAATCTTTTTTATCTATATGTTTCCAAAGTCCCATATCAAGATTATCTGACCTTACCATCCATCTTAAAAACATATTGTATCTTTTATAAGCAGAGTTACCTATAAGTTTAATATCACCATTTTTATCTTTTTTAGGAAGTTTTCCTATTAAAAATTTATATCCATCACTTTTATAGTCATGAACATTTAAAATAGATGATATTATTGATTCTATACCATCCATTACATTTTGATTTTTATCGTACCCTACTTTAAAGATACTTTCTAAACTATCAATTTTCTTTAATCTTTTTAATGCAATAAAAAAGGCTACCACATCATCTTGGGACTGAAAACGATAATAATAACCTTTTAACTTTTTGGCAATAGTCTTTTCATCTTGATTTAATAAATCAAAATCAAATGATAATAATAGCTTGACTATTTGACCAGCATTACCGTAAGCAAATAATGCACAAATAAGTGAGATATACTCATCATTATGTTTTTTAGCAATAATTAAAGGATCAGGTTTATCAAAAGTAAGTTCTGTTGAACTATCCCTTTTTAAAACCTCCTCATCTAATAATTTTTTTGTATTCATTAACTTTAACTCTTGCTAAAAAGATTAACCATCAGTAGTTATAGCACCTATTAACTCTTTTAATGTATCTTCTGCTTTATCATTATCAATTTGACAAGTACCAGCAGCGTTGTGACCACCACCACCATATTTATACATAAGCTCACCAATATTTGTTTTTGAACTTCTATTCACAATAGATTTACCTGTCGCAAATACTGTATTTTGTTGTTTAAATCCCCATAAAACATGTATAGATATATTTGTGTCAGGGAAAAGAGCATAAAGTGTAAATCTATTACCTGGGTAAATAATCTCTTCATCTCTTAAATCTAAAACAACTAAGTTATCATGTAATGTTGTACATCTTTGTAATTGTTCAATGAAATCATCTGAATATTTATTAAATAATTCAACTCTCTCCACAACATCTGGAAGTTTCATAATATCATCAATATCATGATCAATACAGTAATCAATTAAATCCATCATCAGTTGATAGTTTGATACTGTAAACTCTCTAAATCTACCAAGACCTGTTCTTGAATCCATTAGGAAACTTAATAGTTCCCAACCTTGAGGATTTAAAATATCATCAATTGTAAATTGTGCGGCATCTGCTTTATCAACTGCCTCCATCATAGTAACTGATACTTGAGGTAATTTTTGAGCTCCTCCATAGTAGTTATACACAATTCTTGCAGCCGATGGTGCAGATGCATCAATAAAATAATTATCAGCTTCACCATTTCTCATAGCTTCACTTTCATGGTGATCAAAAACTAAATGAGCATTTGCAACATATGGTAAGTTTGTAATAATATCATTTTCAGTAATCTCTATAGTTCCATCTTGCATATCTTTTGGATGTACAAATGTTATCTCATCAATTATACCAACCTCTTTTAGTATAACTGCACATACTAAACCATCCATATCACTTCTAGTAACTAATCTGTATTTCTTTTCTGCCATTTTTAAATCCTTTATATTATTTATATTTTACGCTAAATTTGTATATACGTTTTGAACATCATCATCATCTTCAATTTTTTCAAGTAAAACTGAAAGCTCTTCCATCTGTTCATCTGTTACCTCTACAGGCGCATTTGGAACTCTTGCAAGAGTTCCTTTTTCATACTCTATTCCCATCTCATGAAGTTTATTTGACATATTTCCAAAGTCAGTATAATCAGCAATTATTGAGATATTTTCCTCATCCTCTTGCTTTATCTCTTCAAGTCCAGCATCAATAAGCTCCATCTCTAACTCATCCATATCCATATCAGGAGTTTTCATCTCAAATATAGCACGTCTGTCAAAATGAAACTCTAAAGAACCAGTTGGAACTAAAGAACCTCCACCTTTATTAAATAAAGTTTTAATATTTGCTACAGTTCTTGCTGTATTTTCTGTTGCAGTTTCTACAAAGATAAGAACACCATTTTTCCATTTACCTTCATAGTTAACTTCTGACATATTTGCAACATCTTTGGCACCTGCTCTTTTAATAGCAGCTTCAATATTATCTTTTGGTAAATTTTGTGCTTTTGCAGTTGTTATAGCACTTCTTAAAGTTGCATTTGTATCAGGATCGCTACTTCCTGCTTTTGCTGCCATAGTAATAGCCTTTGCTAACTTTGGAAATACTCTTGACATATTCCCCCATCTTTTCATTTTAGCCGCTTTTCTATACTCAAAGGCTCTACCCATACTATAATCTCCTACTTTTTTATTTTATCTATATTATTTAATTATTATAACATATTATTCTAAATCTATTCATCAAGATTTTGTAAAATTAAACTATCCATAATCTGATTTTTAAATAATGCATCTTCGTGTTGTTGTTTTAAAAACTTATTTTCCTCTTTAAGAGATATTTGCTGTGTATATAATTTATTTATATCTTTACTAACATAATATATGTTATTTCTAAGATATATTTTTGGTATAAATATAACTAAGGTAACAAACATTATAGTAAACACAATAAGTAAAGCTTTTTTAGCCGTCAAATCTAAAGACCCTCATTTTAGAGCTTCTACTTCTTGGGTTTTCTTTTATCTCTTTTGGAGTTGGTATAATTGGTTTTTTTGTTAAATTTTTACCTTTTTTATGATTTGAACCACATTCACATCTATCAATGTGAGGTGGACATATACATTTTTGTGTCCATTTTTTAAAATAATTTTTAACAATTCTATCCTCTAAAGAGTGAAAAGATATAATAGCTACAGTTGTACCTTTTAAATTTGCATTTTGTATTTGTTCAAATAACTCATTCAATACACCTAATTCATTGTTTACTTCTATACGGATACCTTGAAATGGGAGAGTTGCTGGATGGAGTTTACCTTTATGCATATTTTTTAATAAAAATTGAGCTAACTCTTTACTACTTGTAAAAGGTCTATTTTCAACAATTATAGAAGCTACTTTTTTATACTCTTTTACTTCACCATACTCTTTAAAAAGAATCTCTAAATCTTTTTGAGAGTAATTATTTACAACATCGCTTGCAGATAACTCTTGATTTTGATCCATTCTCATATCTAAAGTTTCACTTTCAAAACCAAAACCTCTTTGTGTTTTATCAAGCTGTAAGGAAGATACTCCAATATCTGCTAACACTCCAACTATATTTTTATCTTTAAATTTTTCAATAACATCTTTGAAATTTCCCCTATTAAAAATAATTCTATCTTGATAATCTTTTAAACGATTTTTTGAAAACTCTAACGCTTCATCATCTTGGTCATTACATATTAATTTTATATTTGGATTTGATTCTAATATTCCTAGCGAATGACCACCATAACCTAAAGTACAATCTATTATATACCCATCTTTTAAATCTTTAAATGTATCAATAACTTCATTGAATAGTACTGGAATATGTGGTATATTTATATCGCTCAAAATTTAATCCTAATTTAATTTAATACTGTGTTTTTAACTGTTATAATAGCACAAATTACCTTATGGTGATTTAATTTATAAATTTTAATTAAAGGGTTGATTTATGATTGATAAAAATATTGTAAAACATCTATCTAATATATCTTTAGCACTATTTAGGAAAAACTTTTTTGGGATATATCATGGCTCAATATCAAAAAAAATAGACCATAATAGTTTTGTTATAAATAAAAAAGAGGCTATATTTGATGAAATTAGTAGTGATTCTCTTTGTCAACTATCTATGAACACTCATGATTATAGTTGGAAACTAGCAAGTATGGAAGCATTTATTCACAACTCAATCTATAATCAAATACATGAAGCAAAATATATAGCTTGTGGAATGCCTCCATATACTACTGCTTATTCTATAGAACATGATGAGATTGTTTTTGAAGATTTTTTTGGTAAAACACTATTTGATAAAATTACAGTTTATGACCCAAAAGATTTTGATACTTGGTATGATAGAAACTCATTAGAGATTCCAAGAGAACTAAAAAATTCAAAAAACCATCTAATAATTATAAAAGGTATTGGTGTTTATGTATATGATAGAGATATGAATGAGTTGATTAAAAAAGTAGCTATTTTAGAAAATAGTTGTAGAATCCTAGCTCTTAAATCACAGTTTAGGTAAGAATATATGTTACATGAAATGGCACAATGGATTACAGACTTAATCTTTGATATGGGATATATAGGTATATTTTTACTTATGTTAATTGAGAGTTCTTTTATACCTTTTCCTAGTGAAATTGTACTTATACCAGCTGGTTATTTAGCTTCAAAAGGGGATATGAGTATAACATTGATAATGTTCTCATCGCTTATGGGTTCAATTGTAGGTGCATTAATAAACTATTTTGGAGCTTTATATGTAGGGAGAAAATTTTTACTAAAATATGGTAAATATATATTAATCTCTGAAGAAACATTAGATAAAATGGAACAGTTCTTTAAAAAACATGGAGCTATATCTACTTTTAGTGGTAGATTGATACCTGGAATTAGACAGCTTATTTCTATACCTGCAGGGTTATCAAAAATGGATCTTAAGATATTTATTTTATATACATCATTAGGTGCATTAATATGGAGTGCTATTTTAGTTGTATTAGGTTATATGATAGGGGAAAATCAAACATTAATAAACCAATACCTACCACAAATTATTACGGTCACTTTAATTAGTGTGGCTTTTCTTATATCATTTTATATCTATAAAAAAAGGCTATCTTCTAAAAGATAACCTTTTTTATTTCTTAGTTAAATTACTAAAGTACTATGATATTAACCTAATACTTTTTTAACAGCTTTTCCAATCTCAGCAGGAGAAACAACAACTGTAACTCCAACAGCTTCAAGTGCAGCCATTTTTTCAGCAGCAGTACCAGCACTACCACTTACAATTGCTCCAGCGTGACCCATCGTTTTACCTTTAGGTGCAGTTTGACCAGCAATAAACGCAACAACTGGCTTAGTGATTTGCTCTTTAATTAGTTTTGCAGCTTGAATCTCAAGATCTCCACCAATCTCACCAATCATAACGATACATTTAGTTTCTGGATCAGCTTCAAACATTGGAAGAAGTTGATTATAAGATAAACCAATAATTGGATCTCCACCAATACCAACAGCAGTAGTGATACCATAACCTTCTTGACAAACTTGGTTTGTACCTTCATAAGTTAATGTACCAGATTTAGAGATAAGTCCTACATTTCCTTTTTTGAAAATTGAACCAGGCATAATACCTATTTTACACTCTTGGGCAGTGATAATACCTGGACAGTTTGGTCCAAGTGTTTTCATACCATGCTTAGTAGCATGTGCTTTAGCAGCTTGCATATCTTTAACTGGAGCACCTTCAGTAATAATAACTGCAAGTTCAATACCAGCTTCAGCCGCTTCCATTACAGCATCACCAACAAAAGCAGGTGGTACAAATACCATAGAAACAGTAGCATCAGTTGCTTTAACAGCTTCACTTACTGTATTAAATACAGGTTTACCTAAGTGTTCTTGACCACCTTTATTTGGTGTAACACCACCAACAATATTTGTTCCATAAGCTATACATTGTTCAGCGTGAAAAGTTCCCTCTTTACCTGTAAAACCTTGTACGATTATTTTTGAATCTTTATTTACTAAAATTGACATTTTTATTTTCCTTCACTTGCTTTATGGTCTGCTGCTGCTTTTACAGCTTTTGCTGCACCATCACCTAAATCACTACCAACAATTAAGTTTTCAATATTAGCATTATTTAAAATCTCTGCAGCTTCTGGAGCATTTGTACCATCAAGTCTTACAATTACAGGTACATTAACATCAGTTATTTTAGTAGCTTCAATAATACCATTTGCAATTCTATCACATCTTACAATTCCACCAAAGATATTTACAAAAATAGCTTTTACATTTGGATTTTTAAGGATGATTTCAAAACCTTTTGCAACAGTTTCAGCATTTGCACTTCCACCAACATCAAGGAAATTAGCTGGCGTACCACCCATATGGTTAATTGTATCCATAGTACCCATAGCAAGACCAGCACCATTTACCATACAACCAATTTCACCATCAAGTGCTACATAAGAAAGACCATATTTAGAAGCTTCGATTTCATCTTCATCCTCTTCTGTTAAATCTCTCATAGCTGCAATTTCTGGTTGTCTACCTAAAGCAGAGTTATCAAATCCCA
>JAYEPG010000201.1:0-6454 GCA_034723795.1 Campylobacterota bacterium | reverse complement strand
AGCAAATTGCTCAAAGTTTTTTTGATCAACCAGAAACACAAGCGTTATACCCTGAAGATAACACAGATGCAGATTTCGTTGCTTCAATTTACCAAAACACATTTGGTGGAGAAACTGATGCTCAAGGTGCTGCATACTGGGAAGCTGAATTAGCTAATGGTACAATGACTAGATCAGTTAAGATTGAAGCTATGAAAAATCCAATTTTATCTTTTCTCTTAGCATAAAAGGTTACACCCCAAGGGTATTTCTTACAGGGCACATCGCATACTAGATTTATTTCTCTTGGATTATGGGTTTTTATTGCTAGAATATAGGTATCAATTTTCTTTTTTATTTACAAGGTTATCAATATGTCCCCAATTAAAGTAATATAAAAAGGTGTCGTAGTTATTTAATCATGATTTAAGAGTTTTTTATATACAATAGTAGTTAATATTTGATTAAGGAAATTTATTGGCACGAAAATTAAGAGTTTTTTTTGAAGAAACTGCTCAACATGTCATACTAAAAAGTATTAACAGTATCAACATCTTTGAAGATGAATCTGATAATATAGCTTTTGTAACTATACTTGAAGACTTAACTGCAAATATGAAAATAAATATTAATGCTTATATCCTTATGCCAACATACTTTGAATTTGTAGCGACACCTTTAAGTGCTGATACATTATCAAAATTTATGCAAAGTTTAGGCAGAAGATATGTTGGCTATTTCAATAAAAAATACAATAGAACAGGAACTTTGTGGGAAGGTAGATATAAGGCCTCCCTACTTGAAGATAAATTGTATCTGTTTGATGTAATGAGATATATTGAAACTTTACCTTTAAAAGTAGGGTTGGTTACTGATATAAGAAACTATAAATTTAGTAGTGTTCATAAGAATCTATTTGATAAGCAAGATAATATTGTATCTTATAGCGATCTATATAAAAAGCTTGGATTTACTCAATCTAAACGGATAGAGAGTTATGGTAAAATATTTTATTCAGATTTAGATAAACAGAAGCAAGATTTTATAATAAGATGTTTAGAAAAGCAACTTGTTACTGGAAGTAAAGAGTTTATTAAAAACTTAGAAAATATAATAGGTGTCTCTTTGAGTTCAAAACAAAGAGGTCGACCAAAAAAAGAAAAACAAACAAAAGGGAAAAAAATGTATAAAAAATTAGTAGTATTAGATAAAGTAAAACACAGTGAGTTAAAGATTAGTCCATTAGAGAACTTAAACTTTGCAAAAGATAGTACTTTTGTACCAGTAGTTGCATCAGAAGTTGCATTAGTTGGAGCTGCTTTTCCAGTAGTATTTACAGCAGATGAAAATCCAGCTTTAGTATCTTTAGTATCTCTAGGAGCAGATAGCTTAGCTATAAACAATGATGGAAAATGGATAACAAAATATGTTCCATCTTTTTTTAGAAAGTATCCATTTTCTTTAGCTTCAACTCAAGAAAATCCAGACCAAAAAGTTATTTTAATTGATGAAGAGTCTTCTTTATTCTCAAAATCAAAAGGTAGACAACTTTTCAAAAAGAGTGGTGATCAATCAGAAGTTTTAGAACATGCAATTAAATTTTTAACTACACATGAAAATGAGATGACTATAACTAAAAATGTTGCAAAACTAATCAGTGATGCTGGTATCTTAGAAGATAGAGAGATAGCTGTTGGTGAAGGTGAAGAGAAGCAAGTTTTGGTAAATGGTTTTAGAGTTGTTGACAGAGAAAAACTAAATGCACTAAGTGATGATATTTTAGCTGACTGGGTTAGAAAAGGTATTATTAGATTAATTGATGCACATATTAAATCACTTGATAATATTCAAACTTTATTTGAAATAGCACACAAAAGACAAAGCTAATACAAATAATATATAATCACTAAGGATACAAATGGCACAAAAAGCACCACAACCACAAATAAATAACTCTGAGTTAAAAGAGGCTATATTAACATCTAAAAAATCATTCATAATAGTTGGTTTTTTTAGTTTGTTTATTAACCTACTTATGTTAGTTCCACCTTTATATATGTTACAACTTTACGATAGAGTACTTACAAGTAGAAGTGAATCAACACTTATAATGCTTACAGGTATTGTAGTAGTTTTATTTATCACTATGGCACTTTTAGAGATAGTTAGATCCAAAATACTTGTAAAAGTTGGAAATAAACTTGATAGTTTACTTAGTCAAAGAATTTTTGATTCTTTATTTGATATGGCAAACAAACATCCAGGAAAAGCGTCATCTATGCCTTTAACTGACTTAACACAAGTTAGACAGTTTATGACTGGTAATGGATTATTTGCCTTTTTTGATGCACCTTGGATACCAATATATATTGGAGTACTATTTATATTTCACCCTATGTTTGGTTATTTTGCTATTTTTGCTGCGATTGTATTGGTTATTTTTACTATTTTAAATGAATATTCTACAAAAGAGAAACTAGGTGAAGCAAATAGTTTAAGTAGATCATCTACTTTATATGTTGATTCAAACTTAAGAAATGCAGAGATTATCAATGCAATGGGTATGAAAAGTAATATTAGAGGAAAATGGGAAGAGAAATACCACGGTTTTTTAAATGCACAAAACGATGCAAGTAATAAAGCTGGTGTATGGACAAATATTTCAAAAAGTACAAGAATGCTTTTTCAGTCACTTATGTTAGGACTTGGTGGATATTTAGCTATTCACGATGAAGTTAGTGCTGGTATGATGATTGCTGGATCTATTATTATGGGTAGAGCTTTGGCTCCTTTAGATTTGATTATTAATAGTTGGAAAGGTTTTAGTGGTGCTAGAACATCTTACCATAGGTTAAATGCTTTATTAGCTGACTTTCCAAAAGATAAAGAGTATATGGAACTTCCTGCTCCTGTAGGTGAAGTACTTTTAGAGGGTGTAGTAGTAGTTCCTCCAGGGGCTAAGCAACCATCAATAAAAGGTATCTCAATGCAGATAAATAAAGGTGATATTGTGGGTATAATCGGACCATCTGCTGCTGGTAAATCATCTCTTGCTAGAGTTATACTTGGGCTTTGGCCATTGGTTCAAGGAAAGTCAAGGTTAGATAAGGCAGATATTTATCAGTGGGATAAAGAGCATTTAGGTAAATATATAGGTTATTTACCTCAAGATATTGAACTTTTTGAAGGAACTGTTAGTCAAAATATTGCTAGATTTAATGAAGTAGATGCACAAAAAGTTGTTGAAGCAGCAAAAAAAGCTGGTGTGCATGAGATGATTTTAAGGTTACCTGATGGTTATGATACAAGAATAGGGGCAGCAGGTGCTACACTATCTGGAGGTCAACGACAAAGAATTGGTTTTGCAAGAGCTATTTATGACAATCCAGTTTTAATTGTACTTGATGAACCAAATTCAAATCTTGATGACCAAGGCGAAGCAGCATTAGTAAATGCAATAAAAAATTTAAAAGAGAATAATACGACAGTTGTTATTATTACACATAGACCAAGTATACTACAAGTTACAAATAAAATAGCAGTTGTAAAACAAGGTATTTTAGAGCTATATGGTAACTCTAATGATGTTATGTCTAAAATGGCAGAAGCTGCTAAAGCTCAACAGCCTCAGCAACAAATAGCAAAAAAACCTGCACCAATGCCAAAAATATCTTTAAGTAAACCAGGGAGCTAGGAAGTTATGAATAATAAACAAATAAAAATGCCATCATGTGACGATACTAAAATAATAACTTTTGGTATGTCAATAATCTTTGTGATTTTTGTACTAATTGGTGGTTGGATGGCTTTTGCTCCATTGGCAAACTCTTCTGTAGCAATGGGTAAAGTATCAGCAGATACAAATAAAAAAACAATACAACATCTAGAGGGTGGAATTGTTGATGGTATTTTTGTAAAAGATGGTGATAAAGTAAAAAAAGATCAAATCTTATTAAAAATAAAAGATGTTCAGATAAAAGCACAATTAGATATTTTATTAGCTCAATATCAAGATTCACTCGCACTATTTAATAGATTACAATCACACAGAAATAATTTAGAATTTATAACTTTTTCAAAAGAATTAACAGATGAAAATATTATAAAAACACAAATGAGTATCTTTGAAACAATAATTAAAACACAAAAAGATGAAAAAGAT
The DNA here is from genome assembly GCA_034723795.1 of Campylobacterota bacterium. Classification (GTDB taxonomy): domain Bacteria; phylum Campylobacterota; class Campylobacteria; order Campylobacterales; family Arcobacteraceae; genus JAIOSF01. Next base: position 2,313 of record JAYEPG010000201.1, on the reverse strand, counting down.
ATTACAAAAAATAGAATTGTTCAATTAAATAAGCAAATTGATGGTTTAAACTCTTTGATAAATAGTAAAGAGAATAGATTAGCTTCATTATCTACAGAGGTTTTAGAGTGGGAAAAGCTGTTTCAAGAGCAACTTGTTGATAAGATGAGAATCAGAGAGCTAAAAAGAGAAAAAAATATGGTTGAGGGTGACTTAGCAAATACTATATCAGAAATTGCAAAGATAAAAGAGCAAATAAGTGAAGTTAAAACACAACAATTATTAAGAGAAAAAGAGTTTGAAAAAGATAATTTACTTAGGCTTGTAGAAACAAAATCAAAACTTGCTGATATAAAATCAAGAATAATAGCTACTGAAGATACATTAAAAAGAACAACATTAGTTTCACCTATAGATGGAACAATTGTTGGTCTTGACCTTCATACAGTTGGTGGTATTGTAACTCCAGGTAAACCTCTTTTAGAGATTGTTCCTAACAACTCAAAATTAATTGTAATAGCACAAGTTCAAACAATGGATATTGATAAAGTTAGAGTTGGATTGGTTGCTGATATTATGTTTTCAGCTTTTAATTTAAAACAGGTGAATATTATCCAAGGTAATGTTATTCTTGTATCTGCTGATAGTTATATAGATGAAGTTACTGGTATGCCATACTATGAAGCAAAGATTGAGGTAACATCAGAGGGTATTGAAACACTAAAAGAGAATAACTTTGTATTAGTTTCTGGTATGCCTGCACAGGTTATGATTAATATTGGTAATAGAACAGCACTTAGTTATTTGGTTAAACCATTTACAGAGATGATTGGAAAGGGATTTAATGAAGAATAGTTTTTTATATACGTTATCTTTAGTTTTTTTAATATCTAGTTTAAATGGTGATACCTTAAGTATCTCAAAAGCTTATGAGTTATCTTTGGATAACTCAAATGAGATGAAGTCATCTGCTTATCAACTTGAAGCAAGTAAAGAGAATATCAATCAAGTTAAATCAAAACTATATCCACAAATCAGTGCTAATGTTACTCATAGTAGAACTGATTTTGAGGTAAATCACATGCAATCAAGAGCTGATTATGAGATTGTTGAAACATCTACTGATTATACAGTTGCTTTAAATCAAACACTTTACAATCAAGAGATATATTCAAAAATTGGTATTGAAAGAACAAGATTAAAGCTTAATAAAATTAAATTAGAACTTCAAAAGCAGGAGCTTTCTACAAGGGTACTTAAAACATATCTTGATATTTTAAAGTCAAAAACAAAAATTGACTTATACGATTCATTTGCAAAATATAATAAATATAAATCTACATCAATAGAAAAAAAATACAAAATGAATCTATCAAATAAGATGGATCTTCTTCAAGCAAAAGTTGATTACAACACTTCAAAAGTAAACCTAGCTAAAGAAAAAAAGTTGTTTAATATATATAATTTAAAACTTCAACAGCTAATTGGTACAGAAAAATTTAGTCTACCTAATGTTGATTTTAAAACTATTGATCTTCAAACAATAGAGTTAATGAAAAAATCAGTAAAAATAGATGAAAATTTTGATTCGAATTTAAATATGCAACAAGCAAAACTGGGTATCAAACTAACAAAACAAGAGATAAAAAATGCACAAAATGGACACTATCCAACACTATCATTAAATGCTAGATATACAAAATATGATTCAGATGATATCTCTACAGATTACGAGAGTATGAATAAAGTATCATTGCAATTGGAAGTTCCAATTTATAATGGTGGGTATGTTAACTCTAAAGTTGCTTCATCAAGATTGACAGCAAAAGCAGCTCAAGAGGATTTAGAATTAACTAAAAAAAATGTACAAATACAGTATGATGAATTATTGGCTATTTTTAATAGCTCAGTTGATTCACTAAATCTATATCAAGAGTCGTTAGATTCTGCACATTTATACATAGATTCTGTATCTTTAGGATTTCAAAACGGTTTAAAAAGTATTATTGATCTAAATGATGCAAAAAATAAACTACACGATTTAAAATACAAATATATGGAAAATATGTACGAGATGCTTAATTCTTATGTTGAGCTGTTAATTATAAATAACAAACTCGAAGATTTAAAACTAATAGATACAATAATTAAAAAAGATTAAGATATGAAAAAAGCTATAATAACTGGTATTACGGGTCAAGATGGTGTATATTTAGCCCAATTCCTTTTAAATAAAGGATATGAAGTTTATGGTACATATAGAAGAACATCTTCTGTAAACTTTTGGAGAATTGATGAGTTGGATATTCAAAATCATGAGAACTTACATTTAGT
>JAYEPG010000200.1:0-6565 GCA_034723795.1 Campylobacterota bacterium | reverse complement strand
ACATATGAGGATATATTTAACTGGATGTTGTTCAATAAAAATGACAAATTTCTAAAAAAATTATTTAATTATAAAAGAGATGAATATATCAAAATTCCATCCGAGGCATCACTACATAGAATACTTATAAATGTTGACAATGATGAGTTTGAAGAGATATTTAGAGATTTCTTTGCACCGTTTATTAATAATAAAAATATAGCTCTTGATGGTAAGTGGTTAAGAGGTAGTGATATAGATGGACAATATGTACAAGAACCACATCAAGCAGTTATGAATATACTTTGTAAGGATACTGCAATTGTGTTCGGTCATGTACACCTAAACAAAGATAAAAAGAGTGAAATACCTGCATTTACAGATTTACTAGAAGAAGAATTTTTTAGCAAAAATAAACAAATATTTACATTTTTATATAAATTATCATACTTTAAAACTAGAAGATTTAGATGATGAAGAGTTTAAAAGAGTTATACATACAATAAAAGGATTATCTGCAAATATAGGAGCAATATCTTTAAGTACTATAGCTAAAGAGCTAGATAAAACATATGATAAAACTCTTTTAGTAAAGTTTAATAATGAGTTAAATTTAGTTTTAGAGGAGCTTCAACTATTATTAAATAATAATTCAATAAAAAATAATAAACTTTTAGAATTAGCATCAATAAAAAGAGATGAATTATTTTCAAACTTAAAAGAGTGTGCTAAAAAAAGAAGACCTGTAGTATGTCAAGAAGTTTTAAGTGAATTTGAAAAGTATAAGCTTTTAGATGAAGATAAAGAACTATATGAAACAGCTAAAGAGTTAATTGCTAAGTATAAATATAAAGAAGCTATAAATATATTGTAAATACAATTTAAAATAAGGTTATATTTTAATTATAAAATATAACCTTATTTTTTCCACTTTTTTTACTATCATACATAGCTTCATCAGCTGCTTTTATGATTTCAGTTGTATCTTTAAATTCTTCAGGAAATAAAACTACACCCATAGATGCAGATATATTTATCTCTTTTTCTTCTAAAATATGTGTTTGTTCTATTCTTTCTCTAATTTTATTTGATATTTTAAGAATATTTTCGTGATGATCTATTGCTGTTTCATTTGATAAGTGATCTGTTAATACAACAAATTCATCTCCACCAATTCTAGCAACAGTATCCTCTTTTCTAACACAGTCAAGTAATATTTTGGCAACTTTTATTAGTAACAGATCTCCTATATGATGACCATAGTTATCATTTACAGGTTTAAAATCATCTAAATCTATAAAAATAACAGCACCTTTTACATCTGTTCTACTTTTTGTCATAATAGAGTAGTTTAATCTTTCATTAAATAATAACCTATTTGCTAATGATGTTAGAGTATCATGTTGTGCTCGATATATTAATTCTTGTGCTTTTAGTTCCCTCATCTGTTCATGGTATAGTTTTTCTAAAGCAAAAGATATATCATTTGACATTTTATCAAATAAAACAACAATATCTTTTTCAAAAAAGTTTATATCATTTGCATAAAGAATAACAACACCAACAACTTTATTAAACTTTCGTATAGGATAAGCAGCTGCAGAGTGTAGGTCATAATCTTTTGCAACTTCAAAAAATAAAGATGAACCATCACCTATAATATCATCAATAATAATATTTCTATCTTCAAATATAGATTTTCCTGCTAGTCCTAAACTTCTTTGTTTATTTTTTGGGTTTGCAGTAAGTGATAAAGTTGATAGATACTTTTGAGCTTTTCCTGAACTTGCAACAATATTTATATTTTGCTCATCATCAAGCATACCTATAAATGCTAAACTTAAAGATGACTCATGTGTACAAATATCACATATTTCATTAAATAATTCATCTTGCTTATAGTCATGTATAATAAGCTCATTTGTTTGGCTTAAAATATTATATATATGTTTTTGTGAAATTAGTTTATCAAAGTTTGATTGCTCTTTTTTTACAAGTTTATTTAAATAGTATAATGTAAAAACTAATGATACAAAACCAATTATCCAAAATAAAAGACTAAAAATCAAACTTTGTTTTGAACTAAGCCCTATATCTTTTACATTTTTTAAAATATTTGTCATTAAACTGTTTGCAATAGTACCTATAGCATCAACTTTTACTGATGAGGTTTTCCACCAATCTAATGGGTCAATATCGATATTTGTTTTTATATATTCTATAGAGACTTGATCTCTATAATATTTTACATCATTTAAAATTGCTTGTGTAAGAATTGTTTGAAATATATCAAACTCTTTTATATCAGCTTTTAGTAAAAATTCATCAATATTTGTATCTTGTATTGTTTTAAGTGTTATATAATATTCACTCATAAATTTTGAACAAAAACTTTTTGTATTAAAATAGTTTGATAAAACAGCTCTTTCTTGACCTGCATACTCTTTAGCTTTAATGATATTTATCAAAGATAAAAGATGTTTTGATATTTCACTTGAGTTTTCTAATGAAATTAAATATGATATTGAGTCAATTATTGTTGTATTTATTGTTGTATAATTATTAAATGAGTCAGAATATCTTATATCTGCAGAATCTATATTTTTTCTCAAAAGTGTAATATCAGAATATTTTTGTTGGATTAATTTAATATTTGATTGATGTTTTATACTTTTAAGTTCCATACTTAATACAAACTTTTTAAAGTTTAAATAAGATTTATCTGTATCTTTTCGTTGTAAGATAAGCTCTTTTGAAAATTTTGTTCCCATAGAACCAATAAAACCAGCAGATAAACCTCTCTCTTTTTGAAGAGTTGTTAATAAATCTTCTGTAGTTTGTATATATTGTATACCACCTTTTATATTTGTCATACTTGTAAGAGTATTATATTTACTAGAAACATATATCCCACTATAATATAACATTCCAAATGCAGGTACAAAAAATATTAATAATATTTTAAAATAAATTTTATTGCTCATTTTATATCAATCCTCACTTGTTAACATTATAACTTAATATTGTAATATTAGAGTAATATTTTTGATTTTTTAAATAAAATAACTAAATTTATACTAAAGAATAATCAAGATTTTGCACCGTAAGAAAAATTGTGATATAATCGCGACTATATAAAGGTAAAGAGGAACTAAATACAATGAGTAATAAATACAACCCAAAAGAAGTAGAAGATAAGTACTATAAACTGTGTGAAGATAGAGGATATTTTGAAATTGATGGAAACAAATCAATTCAAGAAGATGGCAAAAATTTCTCTATCATGATGCCACCACCAAATGTAACAGGTAGTTTACATATTGGTCATGCACTTACTTTTACTTTACAAGATATTATTACACGTTTTAAAAGAATGGATGGGTATAAAACTTTATGGCAACCAGGAACTGATCATGCTGGAATAGCAACTCAAAATGTAGTTGAGAAACAACTTTTAGCTGAAGGTACAACAAAAGAAGAGATAGGTCGTGAGAAATTTTTAGAGCGAGCATGGCTTCAAAAAGAAACTAGTGGTGGAAATATAGTACATCAAATGAGAAAGCTTGGAGTTACTCCTGCATGGAAACGTGAGAGATTTACACTTGATTCTGGACTACATGAAGCTGTAAAAGAAGCATTTGTTAAACTTTACGATGAAGGGCAAATATCACAAAACAACTATATGGTAAACTGGTGTACACATGATGGAGCGTTGAGTGATATAGAAGTTGAACATGATGAAGTACAAGGTAAATTTTATACTATGATTTATAAGTTTGCTGATGGTTCTGGACAGCTTGAAGTTGCTACAACTAGACCTGAAACTTATTTTGGTGATACTGCTATTATGGTACACCCTGATGACTCTAGATATAGTGATATTGTAGGTAAAGAAGTAATCTTACCTTTAACTGATAGAACTATAAAAGTTATTACAGATACTCATGTTGATATAGAGTTTGGAACTGGTGTGGTGAAAGTTACTCCTGCACACGATCAAAACGATTATGAAGTTGGTAAAAGACACAACTTAGAGTTTATAAAAGTATTTGATGAAAAGGGTATCTTAAATGACTATTGTGGAGAGTTCGCTGGACTTGAAAGACTTGAAGCTAGACCAGTTATCGTAAAAGCTTTAGAAAATGCTGGATATATTGTAAAAATAGAGGAACATATCCATCAAGTAGGTCACTGTTATAGATGTAAAAATATTGTTGAACCTTTTATATCTCAACAATGGTTTTTAAGCAATGAGATGGCTCAAAATTCTATAGATAAAACAAAAGCACATAACAACTTTCACCCTAAACATTGGATAAACTCATATACAGCTTGGATGGATGAGTTAAGACCTTGGTGTATCTCAAGACAACTTTGGTGGGGACATAGAATCCCTGTATTTACTTGTGACGATTCTACTTGTAACCATCAATGGGCAGATAAAAATGATGAACCAGAGTGTTGTCCAAAATGTTCTGGAAAAAATATTACACAAGACCCTGATGTTTTAGATACTTGGTTCTCTTCGGCTCTTTGGGCTATGTCGCCATTGGGTTGGGGAAATAATGGTGAGTTAAAAGAACTTTACAACGATACTGATATGGCTGACTTTTATCCAAACTCATTGCTTATAACTGGTTTTGATATTATGTTCTTTTGGGTAGCTAGAATGATGATGATGGGTGAGCATTTTACTAAAGAGTTACCATTTAAAGATATTTACATGCATGCTCTTGTACGTGATGAGCATGGTGCAAAGATGTCAAAATCAAAAGGTAATGTAATTGATCCTCTTGATATGGTTGAGGAGCATTCTGCTGATATTATTAGATTTACTTTGGCTTATTTAGCGGTTCAAGGTAGAGATATAAAACTTGGTGAGAAAAACTTAGAACAGTTTAGAAACTTTACAAATAAACTATACAATGCAACTAACTTTTTGCAGTTAAATGTAGATACTTTTAAAGATTTAGATGAGATAGAAGTTGTTACTCCTCTTGGGATATATATGCAAAGTAGATTAAGTGTAGCTGTTGATATTATTAGAGAAAAAATTGATAACTACAAGTTTGATGAGATGGCAAAAGAGTTATATAACTTTGTATGGAATGAATTTTGTGGTTGGGGGATCGAGTACAGTAAAGCTAGTAAAGATAGTATAGTTGAACTAGGAGCCATTTTTAAAGAGACACTTAAAATGATAAGTCCAATTATGCCATTTATTGCAGATCATCTGTATCATAAACTAAGTGGTACAACTATTGAAGAGGGTGAATCATTGATGATAAATAGATTTCCTCAAAATATAAAAAGAGATATTGAATCTGAAAATACATTTGCTATCATTGAAGAGGCTATCACGGCTTTAAGACGTGCAAAAGTTGTAATAGATATGGGTAACAGTAAAATCTCTAAAGCTTATGTAAAACTAGATAAACCTATGGATACAGAGATTGCTAAACCTTTTATTGAAAAGTTAGCAAAAGTTGAATCTATAGAATTTGTAGATGCAAAAGTTGAAAATAGTATCACAGATGTATCTGATAATCTTGAAGTTTATCTTCCTACAAGTGAAATTGATATGACACCTATTATTTCTAAACTATCAAAACAAAAAGAGAAATTAGAAAAAGAGGTTATGAAGCTAACAAATATGTTAGGAAATGAAAAGTTTGTAGCAAATGCAAAACCTGAAGTTATAGAAACAAATAAAAAAGGTTTAGAAGATGCATCTTCTAAATTAAAAAAAGTAGAAAGTGAATTAAATAGCTTAACAAAATAGATAGGTAATTTTCCTATCTAACTACTAAAAGACTTTTTAGCGACTTTTTTATTGTATAATCTATCATTATTTTACTGGAGCTTAAAATGGATAAAAAAGAGACTATTTTAGTAGTAGATGACACCCAATCAAATATCGATGTACTTATTGAACTATTAGATGAATATGATATTATTGTAGCAACTGATGGAGCTACTGCTATAGAAATTTTAAATGAAGATAAAGATATTGATTTGATTTTATTAGATATTATGATGCCTCATATGGATGGTTTTGAGGTATGTGAAATACTAAAAAATAACGCTGAAACAAAAGATATTCCAATAATATTTTTAACAGCAAAAACTGATGATGATAGTATTCAAAAAGGTTTTGAAATTGGTGGGGTTGATTATATAACAAAACCTTTTCGTCCTGTTGAACTTATCTCACGTATAAAAACTCACTTAAAAATAGTACAACATGAAAAAAGCAATAGAACACAATAAATATATCGCTTTAGCAGAACTTATTCACAATATCGCTCACCAATGGAGACAACCATTATCAGCAATATCTACATCTTCAAGTGGTATGCAAATGCAAAAAGAGTTAGGTATATTAAAAGATGAAGAGTTTAATATATTTTGTGAAAGTATCACCAATAATACACAGTATTTATCATCAACAATAGAAAATTCGATTTAATGAAAAATTTGGGGGTCTAAACACCCTTATTTAAAAAATTATTTTCCATAATTTACTAAGTAAAAATCAACTATTTTAATCTTCAATCCTTTATTAAATCCATTATGTATATTCATT